>NZ_JPGM01000026.1:0-129187 GCF_000731655.1 Burkholderia sp. MSh2
CCGATGCCCGCCGCCAGCGCACTGCCGCCGGTCGCGCCATCGTTGTTGTAGTTGCCCTGCTGCGTGCCGCTGTCGTTCACGCTGTAATACTGAGCATGTGCGGGCAGCGCCGCGGCCGCCACCGCGATCGCCAGCGCGCAGATCGTCACCGGCTTCGCCCCGCCCTTTCCGCCGGCCCTCGTCAACTCCGATGCCACGACAAGCTTGCCCCGCGCCCGGTTCCACACAACGTTGTATACCTTGTTCATGCCTACTCCCCTACTAGATTCCTCGACCTCAACTCATTCATCAGCACACCGAATCGACCGGGCTCAGGCATATACCCGCTGCTTCGGTTACGTGCGCCATCTTCACTATCTCGGTGCTCGCTCCGCGCGAGAGCGGCCGTGCATCGCGCCGTCAGAGGATCTCGATCTCGACACGACGGTTCGGTTGCAGGCATTTCTCGAGCACGTCGTGCGGCTCGACGCGATCGCACGTCACGACCGGCCGCGCCGCACCTTCGCCTGCAGTCCTGATCTTCGAGCCGTCGAGGTCCTGCCGGATCAGCAGCGCGCGAACGGTACGCGCACGCGCCAGCGACAGGGCGGCGTTGTACGCGTCGGTACCCAGCCGGTCCGTGTACCCCGTGACGACGATCTCCCGGTAGCCCGGGAAATCACGCTTGATCGCTCCGGCAACCTGCACGATCTGTTCGCGCCCGGCAGGCAGCATGTCCGCCTCGTCCGCGCCATCGAAACGAAACAGGCCGTCGGAGCTGAGCGTGACCGCGTCGCCATGCCGCGCGGCTGCGTCCTGCGGCATCGGACGAACCTCGGGCGGATTCGCACGCAGCGCGCAATCGGGCTCCTTCCAGTAGGTCGCCGCCACGCGCGAGTGGTCATCGAAGCGGATCTGGTACTGGCAGGTCGCGACCTCGTTGTCGTGCCCGATGCGAAAGTCGAAGACGTAATTCCAGGTACGCACGAAGAACACGCCTTCGTCGAAATGCGGCGGCCCGATCAGCGCATAGATCTGATCCTTGCTCATGCCCGGCCCGATCTGCCGCAGGTTGGCAACGTTGACGAACGCCCCTTCCTTCATCCACGACGAATCGCGCGCCGGAAACGTCGGCGTGCCGTTCGCGCCCGGGCCAGCTGCGCCGCAACCCGCCAGCAGGCATCCCGACGTGATTAAGGCAATCATCAGCTTTATTTTCATGGTCGCTCCCAGCCCGAATATACGGAATTGCATGGTTCACCAACTCGGACTTTTTATATTCCAGGACCCGATATCGATTAATTCGAATTCGGCGCGTCCCGCTCGTCATTCAGGTTTTGCCAGCTCCCGCGATGCCGCCGGATCGGCACCCTCAGCCCGGACCCGCTCCGGCCGGAGAACCCAGCCCGACGGAAGATACAGACGTTTCCCGACCAGCCATTGACGACGCGAGAATTTGTCAGAATCTCGACCACATTTAACAAAATCAAAAACTCTCACCAATGCTCGAATGTAATTTCGTAATACAAATAAAGAAGCGCGGCAATCGCCAATTTATAGGAAGTGCATTCCAAATTAACAATCATTGGCAATTATCGAATTAACCCGCTGCTACGATTTGCGACTCTGTGTTGTCAGCCGGAAACGATGCGATGCGTATCGCCATCCTCGAAGACGAACCGACCCAGATGGAATATCTGGTTCACGCGCTCGAGCAACAGCTCGCGTCGTGTTCGCCCCCCCTCACCTGCGTGCGCTTCGGAATGGGCGAAACGCTGCGTCGCGCACTGCGCTCGGATACCTTCGACCTGCTGGTGCTCGACTGGAACGTGCCCGATCTCGACGGGCTCGACCTGCTGCAGTGGGTACGCAAATTTCGCGAAAGCAGCGTGCCGATCATCATGCTGAGTTCGCGCGGCTCGGAATGCGACGTCGTGCAGGCGCTCGCCGCGGGCGCCAACGACTATCTGGTCAAGCCGTTGCGGCCGCTCGAACTGGCGGCCCGCATCCGCAACCAGTTGCACCAGCTTCAGCCGCAAGCCCAGCAACGGCCGGTCGAACGCTTCGGCCACTGGGAATTCGATCGCACGAGTTCCATCGCACGGCTCACGCATGCGTCGAACGTCTCCGATATCGAGCTTACCGAGCGCGAGTTCCGGCTTGCGCTCGCGCTGTTCGGCAATCTGGGACAAACGGTGTCGCGCAGCTACCTGATGGAGCGCATGGGCATCAACGGCGAATCGCCGAGCCGCTCGCTCGACAGCCAGATCTACCGGCTGCGCACGAAGCTGGGCCTGCGCCCCGTGCACGGCGTGCGGCTGCAGACGATCTATGGACAAGGCTACCGGCTGGAAGCCGTCAACGAACACGCATCATGAACCCGTCATTCGCACGGCGCCGGCCGACCGTCCGGCGCAGCCTGCTTCGGCTCGTCCTGCCGCTTGTCGCCGCGCTCGGCTCGATGCAACCGTTCGCGCAGGAGCGCGTCCACGTCGTTCGGCAAGGCGACACGCTGTGGGACATCGCGGGTGAATACCTGCACTCGCCGTTGCACTGGCCCGACGTCCAGCAGCGCAACGGCGTCGGCGATCCGAAGCGGCTGCACCCCGGCACGGCGTTGCACCTCGATCCGGCGTTCTTCCGGCGCGCGGCGGATACGCGCGGGACGCCGGACACCGCGGTGAACGACGACGACGCATCGCGCCCGGCCGGCCGTGGCAGGAGCGCAGCGCCGGCACGGGCGACCTGGACGCAGGATCCGCTCGCGGTGGCCGGCGTCGCGGAGCTGTCGGGCGCGGCGCGCATGAAGCGTGGCGATGCCGCGCCGCGCCCGCTCGACGCGGGTACGCCGGTTCGCGCCGGCGACATTCTCGAAACCGACGAACGCACGTACCTCAGTTTCCGTCTGCGCGACGGCAGCACGCTCGTGATGCCGTCCAGCAGCACGGTGCGGGTCGTCGTCGCCAACGGGCAGGCGACGCAGCTGCAACTGCTCGACGGACGCATCGAGGCGCTCGTCGCAAAGCAGCACGGCCGCACGTTCGAGATCCGGACCCGGATGGCGACGCTCGGCGTGCGCGGCACGCATTTCCGCGTGCGCGACGAACACGGCGCGGTGACCGCCGAGGTGCTGTCCGGGGTCGTGGCGGTGTCGACACAAGGCAAACCGGAACTGGTGCTCGACGCACGGCAAGGCGCCGCGCTCGCGGGCGCCGGCGCGCTCGAATCCCGGGCCCTGCTGGCACCGCCGACGCTCGCCGAAAGCGCGGACGGCAAGCGCGTACTGATCGCGTCGGCGGTGCAGGGCGCACAAGGCTATCGCCTGCTGCTCGCCACCGACCCATCCTTCATTCACGGCGCGTACGAAGCCACCGCGCCGGATGGCCGGTTCACGCTGCCCGACGATCTGCCGGGCGGCTTCTACCATGCGCGGGCGAGCGCGTTCGATGCGCGCAACATCGAAGGCATGCCCGGCGAAAGCATCGTGCACGTACAAGACGACCGGCAAACGGACACGGTCGTCCAGACACGCGACGGACGCTACGAGATCCGCTGGCCGGCGCCGGACGGACAACGCTGCCTCTTCGAACTCGCGCGCTCGCCGGATTTCGCGTCGCCGGTCGTCACCGATCCGGCGGTATACGGCGCCGGCGCCGTCGTCGGCCCGCTTACGGTACCGGGGCGATACTACTGGCGCGCGCGGCTCGTCACGGTCGGCGACGACCGCACGCTCGCGTCCGGCTCATTCGACGTACCGCAACCCGCCGCCGCGCGTGACTGACCCGTGGGCCGCCGCTTCGTCGTCGAGTGCCTGCTGATCGCGCTGTTGATCCCGCCGTTGCTGTGGTGGCTGCACGGCGCGCCGGGCGTGAGGATCGTCGACGCGATGCTGTACGACCGGATCATGAGCCGCCGGCAGGTGGCACCGTCGCCCGACATCCTGATCGTCGGCATCGACGCGCGCAGCCTCGCGGCAATCGGGCCGTGGCCGTGGCCGCGCAGCGTGCATGCGCGCCTGCTCGACACGCTCGCGCGCGACGGCGCGGCCCGCGTGCTGCTCGGCACATTCCTCGACAGCGCGTCCGACGAGGACGACGACCGCCAGCTCGCGTCATCGATGGCACGGCTTCCCGTCTATCTCCCGATGCGCGTCGCGACCGGGCTTTCCGCCATCGCGGACGGCACACCGGCCTTCGTGCCGCCGCTGCCGCTCTTCGCGCGCAGCGCCGCCGGCACCGGTCACGCCAACGTGGCAGTCGACGGAAACGGGTTGTCGCGCTGGATGTTCATGCGCGAAGGCCCGCCGGGCCGGCTCGAGCCGTACGTCGGCGCGCGGCTCGTGGATCGCGCCGATGCCGAGCCGACCCCGCCTGCTGCTGCGGCAGCACCCGCCGCACCTGCCGCCCTTGTCACCTTTGCCGGGCTCGCTGTGCCAACGCCCCCCGTCGCGCCGGCCGCGCTCGCCGTGTCCGCGGATCACGGCGACCCGACGGCAAGCGGCGATGCGTGGATCCGCCAGGCACCGTTCGGCTTTCCGCTCGCGCAGCCGCTGCATGGATGGCGCACGGTGTCGTATCTCAGCCTGCTGCGCGGGCAGGTACCGGCGGCATTCGTGCGCGGCAAGCTGGTGCTCGTCGGCGCACTCGAGGATGCACGCCTCGAACGCCCCGTTTCCATCGGCACGCCGCACGGCGTCGCGTCGCTGTCGGGCATCGAGTTGCAGGCCGCCGCGATCGACGCGCTGCGACACGACCGCACCGTGCGCCCGCTGTCGCGTGCCGCGTTTGCCGGGTGGGCCTCGCTGCCCGTCTGGATCGCACTCCTGCTGTTCCTGCCGGCCGCGCGCTACGGCTGGGCCGTCGTGCTCACGATGTCGGGCCTGTGGCTCGTCGTGTGCCTGACGCTCGTCATCTGGGCGTACGTGTGGGTCCCGCCCCTGCCGACGCTGCTCGGGATCGCCGTCGCGTATTTTCTGTGGAGCTGGCGTCGCCTGTCGGCGTTCTTCCATTTCTTCGGCCGGCGCATCGCGCTGCTGAACGCGCTGCCGGCAGGCGCATTCGAACCGGCCGACCGGCCGCCGACGCACGCGTGGGATCACGTCGCGTCGCGGATGGCCGAGCTGGACGCCGCCATCGACCGGATCGCCCGCATCAAGACGATGCTCGACGTCAGCATCTCGCAGATGCCGGTCGCCGTCCTCGTTTGCCTCGACGACGGCACGATCACGCAGAGCAACGACGCGGCACGCCGCTTGCTCGAATCGCCCGGCGAGCCCGGCGCACCGCTGGACGGCCGCAACCTGTCGTCGGTGCTGCGCGGGTTCGACGCACCGGCGCCGCATGCCAGCAGCGCCGGCGTGCGATGGTTCGACACGCTGCAGCACGAGTACGTCACGCGTCGCGATCACGCGTTCAGCCCGCGCATCGCCGCGCTGGACGGTCACGGCGGCGAGCCGAGGCGCTGGATGGTCGCGTTGCACGACGTGACGAACGAGCACCGCCTCGAGCGCGAGCGCGAACAGTGGATCGGCTATATCTCGCACGACCTGCGCACGCCGCAGATCAACATCATCAGCCTGCTGAACCTGCATGCGGCCGGTGCCGCGCCGCCCGACGCGCGTGGGCTCGTCGACGGCGTGCGGCGCGAAACGGAGCGCTCGATCCGGCTCGCCGACAGCATTCTCGATCTCGTCACCGCGCGCTCGAGCCGGTATCGCTTCGAACTCGCGCCCGTTGCGTCGATCATGCTGGACGCGGTCGACCAGGTATGGGCAACCGCATCGGCCCGCGGCGTCGCGATCGACCTGCATATCGCCGACGACGACACCGCGCTGCATGCCGACGGCGCGCTGCTCACGCGGGCGTTCGTCAACCTGCTGCACAACGCGATCCGGCACAGCGCACCGGGCACCACGATCGATCTCTGTGCGGCGGTCGACGAAGACGCATCGCCGCCGCGCCTGCACGTTGCTGTGCGCGACGAAGGCGAGGGCATGGCGCCGGAACGGGCGGCCGGGCTGTTCGACGGCCCGGCCGGGCGGTTCGCCGCGCGTATGCAGGAGGACGGGCCGCTCACGCGCCACGAGATCCGCTCGCACGGCATGGGATTGGCGATCGTGGCCGAAGTCGTCGCACGCCACGGCGGCTGCATCACGGCGTTCAGCCGGCCGGGCCACGGGGCAACCTTCCTGCTCGCCTTTCCGCTACCCGGCGCCCCGGCGCGCTGACCGTCAGGGCCGAAGCCGGGACGCACGAACGGCGGACCTCACGAGGCAGCGTCATGCGCACGGGCCGCGCGTCGCCGCGCGCGCCGGGCCTGTCGTCGTCGCTCGTGGGCGAGAACCGGCGTCATTGCTTCTCCGCCCGCCCACGCCCCGCATCGGCCGCCTCGCCGGCCTGTTCCTGACGCTTGCCGGCCCGCTGTTCGGCGACACCTTCCGCTTCCGTCCTGCGGTCGCCCGTCACCTTGCCGAGCGCTTCCTTGAGCGAGCCCCTGACCTGCTTCAGCTTGCCTTCGATGCGATTCCTGTCCATGGTCGCCTCCTGCGAGCGTGGGAGAGGGCGGCGACATGGCTGCCCGCGCCGAATCGTCGCTGCGGACAGGATCGCAAGCACGCGCCGCGCGCGGCAGATGCGGATGCATCAGCGCGCGGGGTGCATTCGTACCGCCGGCGTCAGTCCTTGCCCTTCGCGCCGCCCTTCTCGCCGCGCGCGCCGTTCGCATCGACCGCGCCGACGATGCCGCGCTCGCGCGCCCACACGATCGCCTCGGCGCGGCTGTGCACGTCGAGCTTCGCGTAGATCGTCGCGACGTGATTGCGCACGGTGTTCGGCGCGAGCCCGAGGCGGCCGGCGATCTCCTTGTCGGCCAGGCCGTGGCACAGCAGGTCGAACACGTCGCGCTCGCGCGCGGTCAGGTCCGACAGCTGCGCGCCCGCGTCCGGCGCATTCGCGCGCCGCACGTTCGCGAGCTTCTCGATCAGCGTGCGGCTGAACCACGAGGCATCCTGCATCGCCGTCTCGATCGCATAGACGAGCTCCATCTCGGTGCGCTTGCGATCGCTGATGTCGAGCAGCGCGACCAGCACGCAGTCCCGCCCGTGAATCGCGACCGGGTCGGCCGACACGACGCAATCGCGTACGTCGCCGTCGCGCGTGCGGATCTGCACGTCGGCGTTGCGCACGCTGCCGTCGCGCGCGAGCCGGCCCTCGATGTGCCGCCACGCATCGCGCTCGGCCCACAGCCCGATCTCGTCCGCGGACTTGCCGAGCAGGTCGTCCTGCGCATGGCCGGTCATCGCGGCGAACGCGCCGTTGACGTCGAGCAGCTCGAAGCGGTCGGCCGTGACGATCGCGGTCGCGACCGGCGCCATCCGGAACGCCGTCGCGAATCGCTCCTCGCTCTGCCGCAGCGCGCGCTCGGCCTGCTTGCGCGGCTCGAGATCCATGAACGTGAACAGCATGCAGGCCTCGCCGTTCATGTCGATCGGTTGCCCGGCGACGACCACGGCCTTGGTGCCGCCGTCCGCGAGCTTCAGCACGGCCTCCATCTGCGGAATCGTCGCGCCCTCGCCGAGCCGCTCGATCGCGAGTTCGCGCCGCTCGGCCTGGTCGAGCACGTCGACCTCGTACACCGAGCGGCCGAGCACGTCGTCGCGCGCGTGGCCGGTCATGTCGAGAAAGCCCTGGTTGACCTTCACGTAGCGCAGGTCGTCGAGCCGGCAGATCGCGGCCGGCGCCGGGTTCGCGTTGAAGGTGCGCTCGAAGCGCTCCTCGGCGCTCGCCCATTCGGTTGCATCGTGCAGCACGAGCGCGAGGCAGTCGGGCTCGCCGGCCGCGTTCGTCAGCACCAGGCTGCGGATCCGGTGCACCCAGCTCACGGTCTCGTCGGCGGCCGATTCGACCTCGACCGTCACGTCGCTGAACGCCTCGCCGGCGATCACGCGATCCATCGGGTAGTGGCCGTCGCGCACCGGATGGTTGTTCCGGTAGCGCAGCCGGAATCGCGCGCGGTAATCGGTGACGGTCGCGCCGAGCGCCTGCAGCTCGGTCACGCCGTGCATCGCGAGCGCGGCTTCGTTGGCCCAGACGATCCGCTGGTCGGGCTCGACCAGGATCACGCCCTCGGTCAGCCCGGCGATGATCTGGTGCAGTTGACGCCGGTCGGTATGCGACTTGAGCGCCTGTTCGTTTACCTGTTCGTCCATCGAATCGTTCCGCGTGATCAACCTGGCGCGCCGGATGGCGCGCAGGGCGATGATCGCTTGCCGTGCGGGGGCACGACAGGCGCGAATGCACCAGCCGCCATAGTACATTCGCACGGCCCGCCCCATCGTTCGGCATCCCGCCGATCCCGCCAGGCGTCCGCTAGGCCTCCGCCGGGCGCGCCGCTGCCCGCCGCGCGGGCGGCAAATGCGCGCCGCGCCCCCGCCCGTCCCCTCCCGCCGCCCCGTGCAAACGCACTAGCCGGCCCGGTGAATTTGCGCGATGTCCGCACGCGTTCGCCCCGGTACGCTGGTCCTGCATCGGCGCTCATGCGCTGCCTTTCCAACCGCAGAGGAGAAGCACGATGAAGCTGCATCAGACACCCGATCCGACGCGGCCCGGGCCGCCTCCGGACAGTCCGCCCGAACCGCCGCCCGGCACCGAGCCGCCGGTTCCGCTGCCGCCCGACCTGCCGCGCCCGGACATCCCGCCGCGCGAGCCCGGCTACGACACGCCGATCGTGCGCTAGCCAGCCGGATCGCGGAACACGTCGCTCGAATCCATTCATTCAACCTGCCAAACGAGGGAGAACACACATGAACCAGAACCGGCATCTTTCGACGCTGCTCGCCGTCAGCACGGCTTTCCTGCTGAGTGCCGCGCCGCTCGCGAACGCGGTCGCGCAGGACGCATCGGCCGACAACGGCATGAAGGCCGAATCGAACCAGCCCATCACCGACACGTGGATCACGACCAAGGTGAAAAGCCAACTGGCCGCCACCGACGGCGTGAAGAGTCTCGACATCGGCGTGAAGACGGTCGACGGCGTCGTCACGCTCACCGGCGTGCTGCCGAGCCGGATCGCCGTGAAGAAGGCGATCGCCGTGTCGCGCGCGGTCAGGGGCGTGAAGCACGTCGACGCATCCGGCCTGAAGGCGAAGGCCTGACCTCCCGGCGCGGCGGCGGCCGCGCCTTCAATCCCTGCACGACAAGGAGCACACCATGAACGAAGACAAGATCAAGGGCCAGTGGAAGCAGCTCACCGGCAAGCTGAAGGCCAAGTGGGGCAAGCTGACCGACGACGACCTGACGGTGGCCGACGGCAATCGCGAGTATCTGGCCGGAAAGATCCAGGAACGGTACGGGATCGCCCGCGAGGAAGCCGAGAAGCAGCTGAAGGACTTCGACCGCGATCTGTAACGCCACCGGCCCCCTCCACCCGCCGCGGCGCCGCCGGCGTCGCGGCCATCGGGACGACACGACATGGGCAAATACCTGATCGCATGGCTGCTGGGCGTGCCGGCCGGGCTGCTGGTGCTGTTCTACCTGATCACGCACCTCTTCTGACCTGACGGCGCGCGCGCCTGCTCATCCCCGGACGCGGCAATCAGCCGTGCAGGCCGCCGCATCGCGGGCCGCCAAACGCCGAACGGGCAGGACGCGTGAGCGCCCTGCCCGTTCGGCTTGCCGCTTCGGCGGCGGCGCGCGTCGCGCCCCGCCGTCGCTGCATTACTTCGCGGCGTTCGCCGTCATCTTGAAGATGCCCTGCGCGTTGCCCGCATCGAAACGCAGGTCGGTCACCCAGCGGCGCTCGGCCTGGTCGAACGTGCGCTTGCGCGTGATGAACTCGTAGAACGAGCCCGGCACGTCGCGCTTCACCGTGCCGCCGTCGCGCGTGCGGAATTCGCGCTCGACGGTATCCGCGCGATAGGCGGTCTGGAACACGCGGCCCGAGCGCGAGCGCTCGACTTCCGGTTTCATCGGCCGGCCTTTCGCCTTCTCGTCGTCGGACAGCCTGAACACGTCGGCAACGCGGTCGGTCGCATGGTTGAACGCGTTGCCTTCGGTCGAGATCCACGCCATTTCGGCCGATTCCAGCAGCAGCGTCTCGTAGTCGAGTTCGTTCGGCAGGTCGTGCTGCCGCTCGAACGCGCCGACGATCTCCGGCAGCAGCGCGTGCGCGGCGTCGAGCGACAGCCAGCCTTCGCGTTCGACTTCCCACAGCAGCGCGACGGCCGCCGGTGACAGCGGGTCGCGCGACGTGCTCACGACGTTCGTCACGGCCTGCTGGAATTCCTTCGAGAAACGCTCCGGGTGCAGTTCGCTGACGAAGAACTGCGCGATTTCGTCCGGTGCGTCTTCATGGGCATACGCGCGGCCCGTCATGCCGAGCTTGTCGAGCGGGTAGCGGCCGTTCAGGCGGAAGCCGAGCGGGCGCAGGATGCGCGTGAACGCGGCTTCGCCCGGCGGCAGCGCGCCCGTGTGCGGCCAGCGCACCGTGCGCAGCGCGCCGTGGTCGAAATAGACCGAGCCGCCGTTCGCGATCGCGTCGGCCGTGTACGCGCGGCCGTTCGCCGAACGTTCGAGCAGCCCTTCGAACAGCGCCATGTTCATCGCCTGCGCGATTTCCGCGCGCGTCACGACGCCGTCTTCCCATTCCTCGAGGATGGCCGGCATGTTCAGGGTCGAGAACAGGGCGTCGGTCTTCGCCTGTCCCAGCAGCTTCGTCAGCAAGCTCTCGATATTCGGATTGCGCATCAGGATTCTCGTCTGGGGGACCGCCGGCAAACGTGCCGGCAACTTGTCGGCCGGCCGCCCAACGGGAGCCTGACCTTGCGTGGGGAGCATTATTCAAAGGGTTGCAGCCGGGCGTAAAGCGAGATTAAATTGACACGTGATGAGTTTTTGGAATTATTGACCGTCCCTCGGCCGTCCTCCGCCCCCGTGTGGTGCGGCCCCGTTCGTCAGACAGATCGAACATCATGCGCAAATTCAAGATCCCCAACATGGGCGCGCTCGTGGCCTTCGAGGCCGCCGCCCGCCACGAGAGCTTCACGCACGCCGCCAAGGAGCTGTTCCTGACCGAGAGCGCGGTATCGCGGCAGATCGCGACGCTCGAGGCCAGCCTCGGCGTGCGGCTGTTCGCGCGCGTGAAGCAGCGCGTCGTGCTGACGCGCGCCGGCAAGCTGTACGGCACGCAGGTGCGCCGCGCGCTGGAGGCGCTCGACCGCGACACGCTGTCGATCATCGCGCACGGCAGCGGCGGCGGCTACCTGGAACTCGCGGTGCTGCCGACCTTCGCGTCGCACTGGCTGATCCCGCGCATCAAGAGCTTCTACGACCGCACGCCCGACGTGCGCGTGAACATGGGCAGCCGCACCGACCTGTTCTCGTTCGAGGACACGCACTTCGAAGCCGCGATCCACTACGGCAAGCCGACCTGGCCCGGCACGTCGTCCGACTACCTGTTCGGCGAGGAGGTCGTGCCGATCTGCTCGCCCGCGCTGCTCGACAGGCCCGTCGAGCGCGTCGAGGATCTGCTCGGATACCCGCTGCTGCACTCGACGACGCGCCCCGGCGCGTGGGCGCAGTGGTTCGAGACGCACGGCGTCGAGGACATCCGCACGATGCAGGGCGTGCGCTACGAACTGCACACGATGCTGATCAGCGCGGCCGCGGCCGGGCTCGGGATCGCGCTCGTGCCGAAGTTCTTCGTCGAGGAGCAGTTGCAGCAACTCGGCCTCGTCGTGCCGTGCGACGCGGCGACGGTAGGCGATTCGGCGTACTACCTCGTGTACCCGACGGAGTTCAGCCACAGCAAGCCGCTCGAATCGTTCCGCGGCTGGCTGCTCGAACAGGCGAGCGCGTACGCGGCGCCGGAGCGCGATGCGGACGATGCAGGCGAGGTGGATGACGAGGACGTCGAGTAGCGGAACCGGGGCGGCATGCTGCCGCCCCCGATCCGGTCGGCGGCGGCAGCGCGATCGCCGCTCATCCGGCGCGACCGGGCATCGCGCGGGCGGCGTTCATCGCGTCGCCGCGCCGCAACGGCTTCGCGTCGGCGAGCCTGCGGACACCACCTTCACCAGGAACGCGCGATCCGCCGCCTCTTGCCCCGGGCAAACCGTTTCGAGGTCGCGAATCACGATCGTCGCGCGCCCTTCGAGCCGGCACACCCCGTCGGGCGGTGCGGAGGAAAGCCGCAGGTCGCGCAGCGCGTGCGTCGCGTGCGTTACATGTGCCACTTCACCGTGGCGGTCAGCGTGCGCGGATCGCCGGGCATGTTGTACAGGTCCGCGTTGCCGTGCGCGGCGATGAAGTAGCGGCGATCGAACAGGTTGTCGAGCGTGAGCGTCACGTCGACCTTCTTGCTGCGATAGCCGGCGCCCAGGTTGAACACCGTGAACGACGGCAGCGTGACGAGATCGCTTGCCGACGTGTAGCGCGCCGACTGGAACTGCATGCCGGCCGCCGCATAGAAGCCGTACGGCAGCTCGCGCTTCAGCCACAGGTTCGCGCTGTGGCGCGGCATCAGCCCCGGCGTGTTGTTCGACAGCGCGAGGCCGCCCGCCGTCGATTGCGCCGAGCCGTCGACCGTGCCGTTCAGGTACGCGTAGCCCGCGTACACCGACCACTTCGGCGCGATCTCGCCGGTGAAGCCCAGCTCCATCCCGTGTACGTGCTGCGTGCCGATCGGCAGCGCGTAGCCGGGATTCGCCGGATCGCCGATCTGCTGGTTGGTCTGGCGCATGTCGAACAGCGCGACGCTGGCCGTCGCCTTGCCGCCGAGATCGAAGCGCGACCCGACTTCGTACGCGGTGGTCTTTTGCGGCGCAAGCGCGGCGCCGTTCGCGTACGCGCCGGAGCTGATCAGCGTATCGGCGAGCGGCGAGAACGACTGGCTGAACGAACCGTACAGCGTCAGCCAGTCGAGCGGCTCGTAGATCAGCCCGACGCGCGGGCTCCACGCGTGATCGGTGCGGTCGAGATTGACATTCGACGACGTGTAGTCGTGGCGGATCTGGTTCAGGTAGTCGAAGCGCAGCCCCGCGAGCACTTTCCAGTGCTCGGTCAGCGAGATCAGGTCCTGCGCGTAGACGCCCGCGAGCCCGATGGCGGTCGACGCGTTCGTCTTCGCCCGCGCGCCGGTCGGCACGCCCGGCAGGATCACCGGCTGCGGATTGAACAGATCGTAGGTCGCGACCTTCGACACGCTGTAGATCGTGTCGAACTTCTGCTGCTGCGAGAGTTCGAGCCCGTACAGCAGCTCGTGGCGCATGCCGAACAGCGAGGTCTTCTGCGTGAGTTCGAACAGGCCGTCGATGCCGTGGTCGGTGCGCTGGCGCGTCGACTGGTCGAGCGTCACGACCGGGTGCGCGGCGGTCTTGATCGGCTCGTACGTGATGTAGTTCTTGCGCTCGAGCGAGAAGTCGTACGCGCGGATCGCACCGTGGAACGACAGCGAATCGCTGAAGCGATGGTCGAGCGACACCGTCGCGCTCTTCGCGGAGATGTCGTTGTACGAGCTGTTCGCCGCTTCGGCCGAGCCGTAGTACGTGTTGATCGGCACGTCCACCGGCCGGCCGAGATACGCGGGCAGGCCCTGGTCGGACGTGCGGCGGTCGTGCAGGTAGTCGAACTCGACGTTCAGCACCGTGTCGCCGTCGAGTTTGAACTGCGCGGACGGCGCGATCGCCTGGCGGTTGAGCCGGAACTGGTCGCGGAAGCTGTTCGAGTTCTCGGTCGCGCCGGTAAGGCGGAAGCGCGCCGCATCGTTCGCATTCCAGCCGAGGTCGAATTCGCCGCGCCGTTCGCCGCGCGTGCCGAGCGTCACGCCCACGTCGTTCACCGCGTTCGCGTCCGGCCGCTTCAGCACGCGATTCACGATGCCGCCCGCCGAACCGCGCCCGTACAGCACGGCCGCCGGCCCCTTCAGCACCTCGACGCGCTCGACGTTCGACAGGTCGCGGTAGTAGAGCGCGTCGTCGCGAATGCCGTCGACGTACTGGTCCGTGATGCTGTTGAAGCCGCGGATCGTGATCTGGTCGCGCTGGCCGTCGCCGACCGAAAAGCCGACGCCCGGCACGTTGCGCAGCGCGTCCTGCATCGACGTCGCGTTCTGGTCCTCGATCACCGCGTGCGGGACGACGTTCACCGTCTGCGGCACGTCCATCAGCGACATGTCGGTCTTGGTCGCCGCGCGCGAATGGCCCGCGTCGTAGGACGCATGCTCGGCGGCCGCGTTGACGGAAATCGCGGGCAAGGTCGCGGCGGCGTCGCTCGCCTGCGCAGATGCAGTACGGGCGCCGGCCAGCGACGTGGCGATCAGAAGCGCGTGACACGCGCGCTTGTTGAGTTTCATCGTGAACGTAAAGGCTGAAGAAAAATGGCGAACGGAACGAAGCGCATCCGGCCAACGCGCGCAGCACGCGGCGAACCGGCCGATGACGCCCTTTCCGTGAAGAAGACGGCGCACGCGGAGGATCGCTCCCCGGCGCGGGCCTGCCGGAAAACGGCCGGCGCGGGTTGAATACCGGCCGGCGCCACCGACGCGAAACAATCCGTGACATCGCGTCACGAATCGTAACGGAGCGAAATATTAAACGAGAATGATTCGTATTTTTAGTTAATTCTCGATATGTCGCCTGTCAGCAACGTGCAAGCGCGTGGCGCTCTGCATTCCTGACGAATGCCTTTCTGTTTCGCGTTCAAATACGCGCAGTTCGTAATTTAATCGAAAGAATTTGGCGGTCGTCACCGGGCGATGAATGCCGGACGACAATCGGGACACGACAGCGGAGGAGCAGGACAGGATCGCGAAGGATCCATCAAGACAGGCAGAAGACGTTCAGGCGGCCGGTTTGCGCCGGACCGGGCAACCCCGACCCGGCGCTCCGGGTAGCCGACCTCGCATCGGCGATGCGGCGGATCTTTCATGGTTCTTCACTACGTTTGCTCTCTCAGGCTCGCTTCATTTTTTTCTTCGCCGCGCCGAATCATTATCCGCGCAATTTGGCCGACGGGAAACGTTTGCGTGCGCCCGAAACACATGATGCCCATCATTTCGCAACATTCTTTCCGAATCCTTACGATACCTGTCGCACGGTTCGTGCCGATCTTGCATTCGAGACGGCGTTCCTTTTTAATGGAACTGGTTCCATGCGCCGATTCGGCCATGTTCGCGCGTGACGCGTCGTCGCGTGCGCGTCATCATGCCGATTCAGGATCGAGGATCGCTTCGCTCAGGATTCGCATCGCCCGTCCCTCCCGGACACCCCGTCAAACGAGACCGTCATGCCCGATTCCGCCTCCCTGCAGCAGCTGTTTCCCGCCTTTCAGGACATTCCCGCCGAGTACCGGCTCGCTTCGCCGATCCACCAGCGCGTGTCGCTCGTCGACGGCGAACTGCGGCCGTGGGACGGCGCGACCAAAACCGTGCTGTCGCCCGTGTGCGTGCGGCAGGCGGACGGCAGCGTCGAGCAGGTCGAGATCGGCAGCTACCCCGTGATGGGCGAGCCGGAAAGCGACGCGGCACTCGACGCCGCGGTGCGCGCGTACGACGCCGGCCGCGGCGAGTGGCCGACGATGAAGGTCGAGCAGCGCATCGCGTGCATGCAGGACTTCATCCGGCGGATGGTCGCGCAGCGCGAACTGGTCGTGAACCTGATCATGTGGGAAATCGGCAAGAGCCTCGCCGATTCGCGCAAGGAGTTCGATCGCACCGTCACGTACATGACGCAGACGATCGACGCGCTGAAGGAGCTCGACAACGCGAACTCGCGCTTCGTGATCGCGGAAGGCACGATCGGCCAGATCCGCCGCACGCCGCTCGGCGTGGTGCTGTGCATGGGCCCGTACAACTATCCGCTGAACGAGACCTTCGCGACGCTGATCCCCGCGCTGCTGATGGGCAACACCGTGGTGTTCAAGCCGCCGCAATACGGCACGCTGCTGTTCGAGCCGCTGCTCGACGCGTTCCGCGACGCATTCCCGAAAGGCGTGATCAACACGATCTACGCGCCGGGCGCGGTGGTCGTGCCGCACATGCTCGCGTCCGGCAAGATCAACGTGCTCGCGCTGATCGGATCGAGCAAGGTGGCCGACCACCTGAAGAAGCAGCACCCGAAGTCGCACCGGCTGCGCGCGATTCTCGGCCTCGACGCAAAGAACGCGGCGATCGTGCTGCCCGACGCCGATCTCGACCTCACCGTGAAGGAATGCCTGCTCGGCGCGCTGTCGTTCAACGGCCAGCGCTGCACCGCGCTGAAGATGCTGCTCGTGCACCGCTCGATCGTCGACGAGTTTCTCGAGCGCTTCACCGCCGCGCTCGAGCAACTGAAGATCGGCATGCCGTGGGAGCCGGGCGTCAGCATCACGCCGCTGCCGGGCATGCATCGCACGGCCTACATGACGGACGCGATCGACGACGCGAAGGCGAAGGGCGCGCAGGTCGTCAACCATTCGGGCGGCACGTTCAGCAAGACGCTGTTCTATCCGGCCGTCGTGTACCCGGTGTCCGAGGGGATGAAGCTGTACCGCGAGGAACAGTTCGGGCCGATCATTCCGGTCGCGCCGTTCGACGACGTCGACACCGCGCTCGACTACGTGACGACGTCGGAGCATGGCCAGCAGGTCAGCATCTTCGGTTCCGATCCGGCGCAGATCGGCGCGCTCGTCGATCCGCTCGTGAACCAGGTGTGCCGCGTGAACATCAACTGCCAGTGCCAGCGCGGGCCCGACGTGTTCCCGTTCGCCGGCCGCAAGGATTCGGCGGAAGGCACGCTGTCGGTGAGCGACGCGCTGCGCGCGTTCTCGATCCGCTCGATGGTCGCGGCGAAGCAGACCGACGGCAGCAAGCAGCTGCTCGATTCGATCGTGTCGGACCACTACTCGAAGTTCATCAACACGGGCTTCATTTTCTGACGCGGGGCCGGACGACGAAGGCCGCCGCACCCGCGCGTGCGGCGGCTTTTTTTGCGCCCGTGCGCGGCTAGGCCCGAACCGGGAAGGTCAGCGCATCGAGCGCCAGCGGCCCGCCGGTCAGCTGAACCGGGCCGTCGTCGCCGATCAGCACGGTATCCGAATGCCGGAAGCCGCCGACGCCCTCGATGTAGAGGCCCGGCTCGATCGTCAGGCACATCCCCTTCTCGATCGGCCGGTCGTAGCCTTCCGCGAAGAACGGCGCCTCGTGCGCGGTCACGCCCATCCCGTGCCCGGTCCGGTGCAGCAGCCGGTCGCCCATCCCCGCGCGGCGGAAATAGTCGTTGACCTTGCGGTCGACCTCGCTCAGCAGCGCGCCGGGCATCGCGGTGTCGAACGCGAGCCGGCGCCCTTCCGACATCACGTCGAATGCACGCCTGGCCGCGTCGGGCACGTGGCCGAGGAAGAAGGTCCGCTCGACTTCCGCGCCGTAGCCGTTCATCACCGCGTTCACGATCGACACGTGCGGGCCGCCTTCCTCCATCCGCATGTCGATGTTGCTGAAATTGTGCGGATCGTGCGACACGCTGCCGGGCTGGAACACCGCGACGATCCGCGTGGCCGACGGGTTCAGCGACGGATCGTCGGCCAGCAGCCGCTGCATGATGAAGCCGCGGATGCGCGACGACATCTCCGCCATCCCGAGGCCCGGACGCGCTTCGCTCAGCAGCAGGTCGTGCGCGTCGGTGGCGATCCCGCACGCATACACGTGGCGGGCGATCTCGTATTCGGACTTGATCATCCGCACGTCGTCGACGATGTCGATGCACACGCGCTCGCCCGGCGTCTGCGCATAGATCTGCAACGGACACACCGACTCGACGCCCACGCGCTCGCCCGGCCCGAACAGCGCCTTGAAGCGGTCGCTCCATTCCCGGCCGGCCGGCGCCGGGAATTCGAAATACGGCACCAGCTCGAGCTCGCCGATCGAGCGCGACCGCACGTGCGGCTGTTCGAGCTGCGGCACGACGAACTGCGGCGGCCCGCTGCGCGAGATGACCAGCACGAACGGCCGCTCGTGGACGATGTTCGCGAAGTTCGTCAGGTAGTAGATATTGTCCGGCGAGAACGCGACATAGCGATCGAGGCCGGCTTCCGCCATGCGCGCGCGCACGCGGTCGAGGCGCGCCTTGAGTTCGGCGGCGCCGGGCGGCGCGAACGTGGGTTCGAGTTTCATGCGTGATTTCTCCTGTGGGGAACGGTGACAACCAGCCGATCCGGACGTGCTTCGCCACGCCGCATCGGCCGGCAATTCGATTCGTTATCCTTGATGAATACGCCGCTTTCCTGCCGGCGAACGCCCGGCCTGCTATGCGCGCGGCAAGCGCCGGAAGCCGAGCAGCGCGACGAGGCTCACGACCGAGGCCGCGACGATGTACAGCGCGGGCGACGCCTTGTTGTGCGTCGTCGCGATCAGCCATGTGATGATCAACGGCGAGAACCCGCCAAACACCGTCGTCGGGATGTTGTACGACACGGCGAGCCCGGTGCTGCGCACCTCGGCCGGGAACACGCGCGCGGTGATCGCGGGCACCAGCCCCACCAGCACGCCCATCGGCACCGCGGCGAGCGCCTGCATGATCAGCAGGTTGCCGAGCGACGGATGCGCGATGACCCACGTGTAGAGCGGCAGCGTCAGCGCGGCCAGCGCCACGATCGCGGCCGCCACCAGCGCGACCGGCCGCCGCCCGACGTCGCCGGCCAGCCCCGCGAGCGGCGCCGCCGCGACCATCACGACGCCGGCCACCGTCGTGCTCATGAACGGCGCGGACATCGGCAGGCCGAGTTGCTTCACCGCGAACGTCGGCATGTAGACGAGGTTCATGTAGAACGAAGCCGTGCCGACGATCGTCACGCCGATCGCCGCGGCAAACGACGCGCGATGCTCGCCGAACAGGCGTCCGAGCACCTGCGCGACCGGCAGCGCGTCGGCCTGCACGAACGCGTCGGTTTCCGATACGTTGCGGCGGATGAAATAGCCGACCGGGCCGATCAGCAGCCCGACCGCGAACGGCACGCGCCAGCCCCAGCTTTCGAGCTGATGCGGGCTGAGCGACGTCGTCAGGATCGTGCCGATCGTGCCGCCCAGCACGATCGCCAGCATCGTGCTGGCCATCTGCAGGCTCACGAACAAGTGGCGGCGATGCGGCGGCGCCTTCTCCGCGAGAAACGCCACGGTGCTGCCGAATTCGCCCGACGCCGCGAAGCCCTGCACCAGCCGCGCCAGCACCAGGATCGTCGCGCCGCCCCAGCCCGCCTGCGCGAACGGCGGGGCCAGCGCGATCGCCGCGGTACCGGCCAGCATCAACCAGATCGTCAGCGTCATCGCCGCCTTGCGGCCGTAGCGGTCGCCGTAGAGCCCCATGACGACGCTGCCGAGCGGCCGCACGACGAACCCCACGCCGAAGGTCGCGGTGGCGAGCAGCAGCGACCCGACCGGGCCGGCCACCGGGAAGAACAGCTTCGCGATCACGCCGGCGAAGTAGCCGTAGATCACGAAGTCGAACCATTCGAGCGCGTTGCCGGCCGCGGCGGCCGCGACATCGCGCAGCGCGCCGGACCGCGCGGGCCGCCGCGACGCGGCGGCATGGCCGTCGAGCGCCAGCGCGCTGGCCGGATTCACGGCATCTTCCTTCATCGTCTGTCTCCTCCACCTGTCGGTCGCGGTGGTGCGGTGCTCATGTTCGATGCGCACCGTTACCGCGTCCAACGGATTTCCGGAATATGATCATCACCGGCGTGAATGACGCTGCGCGCCGGCGCACGGCCGGGGATGCGGCAGGCACGGCTCTCAGGGCAAATGCGGCCTTGCCCGACAGGCCCGTCGTGCGGAAACTGGCAGCCCTCATGGGCCGGCCGCCTGCGTCACGCCCGGCATGCCGGCCCCCGACACGGAGATCTGCGATGAAGGACGTGTTCCGCCTGCTCGACCTCAACCTGTTGCGCGTGTTCGCCGCATTGATGGCCGAAGGCAACGTCACGCGCGCCGCCGAGCGGCTGGCGCTGTCGCAGTCGGCGGTCAGCAATGCGCTGCGCCGGCTGCGCGAATCGCTCGGCGACACACTGTTCGAGAAGACCGTATCGGGCGTGCGCCCGACCGCGCGGGCGCGCGAGCTGTGGGTGACGATCCAGCCGCACTACGACGCGCTGAAGCAGGCGATCTCGCCCGACCAGTTCGACCCGCAGGACTATCGCGGCACGTTCACGATCGCGATGTCGGACTACACGGTCGAGCGCATCATGCCGCGTCTCGCGCAGTACATGAGCACGCACGCGCCGGCGATGCGGATCGAGGTCACGCAGTTCAGCGTCGCCGACCTGCCGGGCATGTTCGATCGCGGCGGCGTCGATCTCGCGATCGGCGGCTATCTGAACGACGCGAGCCCCAGCAGCGGCGTGCGCACGCACGAGATGTGGCCGATCCACTGGAGCTGCCTGATGCGCAAGGATCACCCGCTCGCGAAAGGGCCGCTCACGCTGAAGCGCTTTCTCGCGGCGCGGCATCTCGACGTCGGGTTCTCCGGCATGCGCGTGCCGGTGTACGACAGCCTGCTCGCCGCGCACGGGCTGCGGCGCAATCTCGCGCTCACGCTGAACGCGTACTCGCCGGCGCTCGCGATTCTCTGCGAATCGGATTTCATCGGCGTGCTGCCGACCACGCTGCTCGACCTGTCGCCCCATCGACAGGAACTGGTGTCGCGGCAACCGCCGGTGCGCATGCCCGCGCGGCCCTACTGCGTGATCTGGCATCAGCGCCGGGACAGCCATCCCGCGCACCGCTGGCTGCGGCAGACGATCGTGTCGCTGTTCACGCGCACGGCGGATCACCCGGGCGCTACCGCCCGCCCGCGGGCCCGGCGCGCGGCCCGATAGATACGGGAGCGCGCCGCCGCCGCATGACGCGCGCGCTAGACGTTCGACACCAGCAGCCGCACCCCGGCCACGCCGAACACGACGGCGAGACACGCCTCCATCGCGCGCCGCCCGCGCACGTACAGCCGGCGCGCGCCGTTCATCGAGAACACGAGCGCATAGCCGCCGAACACGAAGCAGCCGATCGCGAGGCAGCCCGGCACGACGGCGCCGTGCGACGCGCCCGCGCCGTTCGACGACAGCGCGACGATCGACACCCACACGAGGATCGCCTTCGGATTGGTCAGGTGCAGCATCGCGCCGCGCACGTAGAAGCGCGACAGCCGCTGCTCGCCCGTGGGGTTCAGCGACGCCGCCGCCTTGCGCGACAGCGCCGTGCGCCCCGACTTGAACGCGAGCCACAGCAGGTACAGCCCGCCGAACACCTTGATCGCGACGAGCAGCTTCGACCACGCGAGCAGCGCGGCCGACACGCCGAGCGCCGCCACCGCCGCCCAGAACATCGACCCCGACACGACGCCGAGCGCGAACACGAGCGCCGCCTTGCGGCCCTGGTTCGCGGCGACCGACATGATCGCGAGATTGCTCGGCCCGGGGCTGGCCGTACCGATGAAATAGGCCGTGTAGGCCAGCAGCAGGTTGGCCGAGAAGAAGGCGTGCATGCTCATGTCGAACCTCGCAGGGATGATCCGGAGATTGTTCGCAAACGCGCGCCGCCTGCCCATGGACAGTTGGCCGCCGATTCGCTGGGCCAGTTGAACGGATCGCGGATCGCGCCTCGTCGCATCGCGCGCGAAACCGTCTCGGTTTTGAAACACCTGTCACGTGCGCCGACGGTTTGCGCTGCTCCCAACGGCAGTCCGGCCACGCCGCATCCGGCCGGCCGAACGCCATGCGGGCGCAGACAAGCCCCGCTCGCCGCCGTCTTTCGGCCCTGCGGCGGGCAGACGCGTCACCCGGCCGATCACCGCGTTACGTTACATCCATGAAGCATTTCGCCTCGCCGAACCGCGCCGCGTGGCCGGCAGGCGTCGCGCCGCGCCTCTGGACGCGCGCCTCGATCGCGGCCGCAACCCAGTCCCGGCGGGACGCGCCGGCCCGCGCCGCGTCGCGGCTCAACAGTGCTCAACAATCGTTGCGCGGGGCTGGTACGGAACCTGCATTCCGTTCGGGAGAAAGCCGCGCGGCCCTCCGCGCGGACATGAACCCACCCCCGGGCGCGTCCACCGGATTCGCCCGAACGATCCGCGCAAGCAACGAGGCTCTTCATGGATGCGCTGCCCAATTCGTCCGACACGTCATTCCAGCTTTTTCTCGCGAAGCTGCTCGAAAAGCCGCTGCCCGACTGGACCGAAAAACAGCAGATGGAACTCGAGATGGCGCGAACACTGTCCACGGAAATGGTTCACCTCGCCGAGGACATGCGCGGCGGCACGCCGGATCTCGCGCGCTGCCTCGTGCTGCTCCGCTACGCGAAGGTGCTGGACTTCATGCTGACGTCGCTCGCCGCGCGTCGCGACATTCATCCGCAGACGCTGCGCACGCTGTTCCGGCTCGCGAACCTGAAGGTCGACGATGCGTATCCGGCCTGAGCCGGCCCGACGCATCGGCTGCCCAGGGCGGCCCGCCCCGAACGACGCCCATGCCCGGTGACCGCACCGCATGAGCACCCGGAACCGGAAGTCCCGGCGGGCCGGCGAACCCGGCGCGTCCGTGCAACGCCACGGGCGCGACGCGCGCCGGCATGCGGTGGCGGACGATCGCCGCGACGGCCACGACGTCGAACGGACGACGAGGCCACCGCCGGCCGGCGCCGACCACACATCGGCCGGTTGCGCCGGCCCGGGACGCACGCCGTGACCGCCGTCGACTTCGACAGGCTCTGGTCGGCCATCTGCGACACGCCCGCCTGGTCGGTGACGAAAGGCCAGGGCAGCTTTCTCACGTTCGAGTTCGGGCCGCCTGCGCTGCAGGTCAGGGAGCCGCTCGCCGGCTCGCCCGGCCTGTCCGCGGCGGCGTGCGACCGGCTCGCGTCGCGGCGCGTGACGGTCGCCGGCAACGGGCACCTGTGGATCTGCTACTGCCACTGGTCGATCGCGCTCGACGGCCACGCGCTCGCGCACAGCGAATCCCGCTCCGGCGACATCGCGGCCGCCGCGCAGCGGCTCGACGGCCAGATCCTGCGATCGGTCGCACCGCGCGCGCAGCCGGGGTCGTGGGCGTTCGACTTCGACCTCGGCGGAACGCTGACGACCTGGCCGTACGGGGGCGATCCGGCCGACGAACAGTGGCATCTCTACGATCGCCGCTCCGGCAACGTGCTGACCGCGCGCGCGGACGGCAGCTGGTCGTACGGCCCGGCCCACGCGCCGCCCGGCAGCGGGTCGCTCGGCGCGGCGTAGCCGTCGCGCGCGGGCCCGTTGCGCGTGCCGCCGCATGCCGCGCTGATCCCCGGCATCAGCGCGGAGGCCCGCCCGTCCCGGCAAACGGATGTACAATCGCGCGCCATGAACGCACTTCGCCGCTTCCTGCTCGGATCGGGCGTCGCGCGACAGCTTCTGTGGAGTTTCCTCCTCGTGACGGTGCTGTCCCGCGCGCTGATGTCGGGCGCCGTGATGCTCGATCCGGACGGTCCGGATGCGGGCTCGGTGGTGCTGTGTTCGGGCCGCGGCCCGCTGATCGTCAACGTGGCCGCGCTGGCGGCCCGCTTCGACGCCGGTGCGCCGATCACGCCCGCCAACGACGCGCTGGCGCTCGCCGACACGCTCAGGCATGACGCACATGGCGAGCCGGCGCCGTCCTCCGGAAGCGGCGACGGCCTGTGCGCATTCGGCGCCGCGCTGTTCACGGCGCTGGCGTCGGTCGCGCTGCTGGTGCTGCTGTTTCCCGCCGCCGCGCCGCGGCGTTTCCGGCTTCATTTCGACTGCATTCCCTTCGGGCGCTCGATCCTCGACGCCCGCCCGCCCTCGCGCGCGCCGCCGCTGTCCTGCTGACGGTTTCCCCCGGCGGTCCGCGCACGTCGACGTGCGCGCGGCCGCACGCCGTTCGTCTCATACGACCTGATTCAAGCGTTCACCCGAATGCCCGCGTCGCGCGGGCGACGCCGCCCTGCGCACCGTTCGCGCAGGGCGCCACGCCGCCTGTTCCCTCGATGCGCGCCATGCGGGCGTGACGCGCGTTGACGGCCACCGGCCCGCGCCGGCCCGGCCGTTCAACGAACCCGAGGAGCTGACACCATGTCGACCACCGTCGAGCGGACGATCTCGCCCGCCCGTTCCGCCCACGCCGGCTACCGCACGCTCTGGCGCTGGCACTTCTACGCCGGCCTGTTCGTCATGCCGTTCCTGGTGGTCCTCGCGATCACGGGAACGCTCTACTGCTTCCAGCCGCAGATCGAGCCGCTGCTGTACCCGCACCGGCTGGTCGTCGAGCCGCGCGCCACGCCGCGGCTCGCCCCCGACACGCTGCTCGCGAACGCGCGCACCGCGATGCCGGCCGGCGCGACGCCGGTTTCCGTCCAGGTCTCCACCGCGCCGGACCGCAGCGCCGAGTACGTGTTCCGGCTGCGCGACGGCAGCCGCGAGAGCGTGTACGTGAACCCGTACGACGGCAGCGTGCTCGGCACGCTGAGCGTCGAGAACCGCTTCATGCAGGTCGACCGGATGCTGCATCGCAAGCTGCTGCTCGGCAAGACGGGCGAGCTGCTGATGGAGCTGGCCGCCTGCTGGACCTTCGTGATGATCGGCACCGGCATCGCCCTGTGGTGGCCGCGCGGCGCGACACGCGTCGGGCAGGCACTGCGGCCCGACCTGTCGCTGCGCGGCCGGCCGCTGTGGAAAAGCGTCCACGCGTCGGCCGGCATCTGGCTCGCGGCCGGCACGATCGCGTTCATCCTGACGGGGCTGCCGTGGTCGGGCTCGTGGGGCAAGAACTTCAAGGCGCTGGCCGCGACCGTGAACCTCGGTGCGCCGGAAGGCGCATGGGGCGGCGCGTCGGTGCGTTCGACGCGCCCCGGCGCGGCATCCGCGCCCGCACCGGCCCAGGCCGCCGCGCCGGCCGGCCATCATCACGAATCCGGCGAGTCGATGCCGGGGATGGTGATGGACGACCTGCCGCTGCCGCAAACGCCGTGGGCGGTCGGCAACGTGCCGGTGCCGCATTCGCCGTCGGCGCCGACGGCCGCGCCGCTGTCGCTCGATCGCGCGATCGCGATCGTCGCGGCGCGCGGCGTGACGAGCGGCTACACGCTCGCGCTGCCGGCCGGCCCGGACGGCGTATTCACCGCATCGTATTTCCCCGCCGATCCGAAAGCGGAACGCACGATCTACATCGACCAGTACAGCGGCGCGGTGCTCAAGGACATCCGCTACGACGACTACGGCGCGGTATCGCAGGCCGTGTCGTACGGCACGTCGCTGCACATGGGCCGCTACTTCGGGCTCGCGAACCAGCTCCTGTGCGCCGTGCTGTCGCTCGGCCTGGCCGCGATGGCCGTGACGGGCACCGTGATGTGGTGGAAGCGCCGCCCGGCCGGCACGCTGGGTGCGCCGTCGCGCGAACGCGGCACGCCGCCGATGCGCGGCTGGATCGCGGGCCTCGTGCTGCTCGGCGTCGTGTTCCCGCTGATGGGCGCGACGCTCGTCGCGGTCTGGCTGATCGACCGCCTGCTGTTCGGCCGTGCGGCGCGCGCGGCAGCCTGAACCGCCGCGCGCCGGCGCACGCCGTGCGCCGACGCCGCAAGCCCGGGCCACCGCGTGGCTCGGGCTGGTCGCGCTCGTCCTCGCGCTGGTCGCGCCGCTGATCTCGCAACTGCGCGCGGCCGCGGCCGCCGACGGCATACCGACCGCGCCGATCTGCTCGGCGACCGGCGACACGCTCGTCGCACATACGGCCTCCCATGCGCCGTCCGATCCGCATGTGGACCGCTGCGGCTATTGCGGCCTGCTTGCCGGCCACCCGCCGCTGCAGTACGCGGTACGCCTGTCATCCCCCCCGGCCGTGCGGCACGCGCTGCCGGAGCCGCCCCGCCTCCTTGCCTGCCACCCGTCGAAGCGCTACGCGCTCGCCGCGCGCGGGCCGCCCTCCGCGCACGCCTGACGCACGTCGCGACCGAACCGCCGCACGCCGCGCCGGCTTCGTTCGCCCCGCCTGCCCGCCCTGCCCGATACCGAACCCGCGCGCATGACCACGCGCGGCCGAGGCCGTGCGCGGCGCACATCGTCGCCGTTTCACACTCACCATAACCATACGTACAACGACATGTTTCCCTCGACTCGCATTGCCGCCGCACTGTCCGGCGCGATCTCCGTCCTGTTCGCATCGGCCGCCTGCGCGCAAGCCGCCGCCGCGCCGGCCGACACGCCCGCTGCCACGCCGGCATCGGCGCTGCCCGCGATCACGGTCAACGCAACCCGCACGACCGACTCGCTGACGTCGAAATCGACCGGCGACCTGAAGCGCACGCTCGAGCAGACGGTCGGCTCGGTCGGCTTCGTCGACGCCGACAGCTACCGGAATACCTACGCGTTCACGCTGCGCGACGTGCTGAAGGACGTGCCCGGCGTGTTCGTCGAGAACCGCTACGGCCAGGAACTGCGGCTGTCGATCCGCGGCTCGGGCATTGCGCGCGCCTACCACACGCGCGGCCTGGAGATCCTGCAGGACGGCATCCCGACCAACCTCGCCGACGGCAGCGGCGACTACTACCAGATCGATCCGCTCGCGCTGCAGGCCGTGCAGGTCTACAAGGGCGGCAACGGCCTCGCGTACGGCTCGTCGACGCTAGGCGGCGCGATCGACTTCATCACGCCGACGGCCTATACGGCCGACGCGCCTAACATCGTGCGCGTGGAAGGCGGCAGCTACGGCACGGTGCGCACGAGCGCGCAGGTCTCGCGCGTGCTCGGCCCGCTCGACTTCCTCGCGAATTTCAGCGTGAACCACGCGGACGGCTATCGCGATCACGAGAAAGGCCAGTACGAGCAGTTCAACGCGAACGTCGGCTACCGGTTCAGCCCGACGGTCGAGACGCGCTTCTACGTCGGCGTGTACGTGGTCGACCAGCTGCTGCCGGGTACGCTGTCGCTGTCCGACGCGCTGAACAATCCGACCAAGGCCGCGCCGAGCGCGGTGTCGGGCGACCAGGCGCGCAACACGCGCACCGAGCGGATCGCGAACCGCACGACGGTGAAGCTCGATTCGGGCGAGCTGCAGTTCGACACGTGGGCGATCCACAAGAGCCTGTATCACCCGATCTTCCAGGCGCTCGACCAGGACGGCTGGACCTACGGCTTCGCGCCGCGCTATACGGGGCACCTCACGCTCGGCGGGATGCGCAACGACCTGATCGTCGGCGCGCGCTTCTTCGGCGGGCGCACGCAGGCGAACCAGTACGTCAACGTCAACGGCGACAAGGGCGCGCAAACGCTCGACTCGACGCAGACGGCGTTCAACTACGAGGCATACGTCGAGAACCGGCTGTTCTTCCTGCCGACCGTCGCGCTGATGACCGGCGTGAAGGCGCTGCACTCGGTGCGCGAGTACATCGACTACGGCGGGCTGCCGGGCGACGCGAACTACAAGTCGACGAACGCGAGCTACAGCGGCGTCAACCCGAAGCTCGGGCTGCTGTGGCAGCCGGACGCGAGCACGCAGGCCTATGTCGACATCACGCGCAGCCAGGACGTGCCCGACTTCACCGACCTCACGCAGACCTTCTCGGGCACGACGCGCTTCACGCCGCTCGCGGCGCAGCACGCGTGGACGCTCGAGTTCGGCACGCGCGGCTCGCGCGAGCGCGTGAGCTGGGACGTGACCGCGTACCGCTCGCTCGTGCGCGACCAGCTGCTGCAGTACACGACCAACCCGGACGTCCCGGCGTCGACGTTCAACGCGAACAAGACGGTGCTGCAGGGGATCGAGGCCGGCGCGACGGTCGAGCTGCTGCGCAACGTCACCGGGCGCGGCGTGGGCGACAAGATCACGCTGTCGGGCATCTGGAACCTGAACGACTTCCGCTTCAAGAACGATCCGCAGTACGGCAACAACCGGATCGCGGGCGTGCCGCTCAACGTGCTGCGCGCGACGCTCGGCTATGCACGCCCGAGCGGCTTCCACATCGCGGCGACGCTCGACTGGGTGCCGTCGGGCGCGTGGGCCGACGACGCGAACACGCTGCGCGTGCCGAGCTACGCGCTGCTCGGGCTGCAGGCCGGCTACGACTTCCACAACGGGCTGTCGCTGTTCGTCGACGCGCGCAACCTGACCAACAAGCGCTACGTCAGCGACATCAGCACGGTCGCGAATGCGCGCACCGCGAACACCGCGATCTTCTACCCGGGCGAAGGGCGCAGCGTCTTCGCCGGCATGCGGTACGCGTTCTGATGCGGCGGCCGGCGCGCGGCGCGCGGCCGCCAGGCCGACCGGCCATTTACACCGATTCCAAGGAAACCGAAACATGAAGTTCAGATTGATACTGCCCGCCGCCGTTCTCGCCGCCTTCGCACCGGCCGGGCAGGCACAGGAAAGCGACGCGGGCAGTACCGGCGCCACGCTGGCGCCGATCCGCGTCAACGCCCAGAAAGCGACGCCGCTCACGCAGCCGCTCGACACCGGCAGCCGGCTCGGGCTGTCGTCGCTCGAAACGCCCGCCAGCGTCGAGCAGATCGACCGCCGGACACTCGACACGCGCGGCGACAGCTCGATCGTCGACGCGGTGAGCCGCGCCGCCGGCATCAGCGAATCGCCGCACCCCGGCAACGGCGGCTCGGAGCTCGGCGCGCGCGGCTTCGTCGGCGCGTCGTCGGTCACCCAGCTCTACGACGGCGTGCGCCCGTACGGCGCGATCGGCGTGACCTTTCCGTTCGACACGTGGTCGGTCGACCACATCGACGTGCTGCGCGGCCCGGCGTCGGTGATCTACGGCGAAGGCGCGATCGGCGGCGTCGTGAACATCGTGCCGAAGAAGCCGACGCGCGGCCCGATCGAGAACGAGCTGCAGGTCGGCGGCGGCACGGAGCGCACGGCGCGCATCGCGTTCGGCAGCGGCGGCGCGATCAACGACAAGCTGTCGTACCGCTTCGACGTCAGCGGCAACCGCTCGTCGAACTGGGTCGACCGCGGCAATTCGCGCGACCTGTCGATTTCCGGCGCGCTGCGCTACGACGTGACGCCCGACCTGTACGTGACGGCGTCGTACGCCCAGGGCTTCCAGCATCCGATGCAGTATTTCGGCGTGCCGCTCGTGAACGGCGCGCTCGATCCGGCGCTGTACAAGAAGAACTACAACGTCGGCGACAGCGACATCGCGTTCCGCGACAGCTGGACGACGGTGTCGGCGAACTGGCAGCCGAGCGACAGCCTGAACGTGACGAGCACGCTGTACCGGATGAAGAGCAACCGCCACTGGAAGGACGCCGAGTACTACACGTACCTGCCGTCGAGCGGGCAGATCCAGCGCAGCAGCTACACGGAGATCTTTCACGACCAGGAACAGTACGGCAACGTGACCACCGCCACCGTGAGCAGCGCGCTGCTCGGGATGCGCAACACGTTCTCGGCGGGCTTCGAGTTCAACCATACGACGTTCCAGCACGACAACAATTCGCCGTACTCGGGCACCTCGGTCGTCGATCCGATCGACTTCGATCCGGGCAGCTTCATCAACGCGGCCGGCACCTACCCGAAGTACCGCAGCCAGTCGAACCAGTACGCGGTGTTCGCCGAGAACCGGCTCGCGATCACGCCGCGCTGGTCGGTGATCGGCGGGCTGCGCTACGACCACGCGAGCGTGAACCGCGACGATCTCGTCAACGGCGGCGCGTTCACGAAGGTGTTCGCGAACACGAGCTGGCGCATCGGCACCGTGTACGACGTGCAGCCGGGCCTCGCCGTGTACGGCCAGTATTCGGTCGCGGCCGACCCGATCAGCTCGCTGCTGTCGCTGAACGCGTCGAAGGCGAACTTCACGCTCGCGACCGGCCGGCAGATCGAGATCGGCGTGAAGCAGTCGTTCCTCGACGGCAAGGCCGAGTGGACGCTGGCCGCGTACCGGATCGTGAAGGACAACCTGCTGACGGCCGACCCCGCGAACCCGAACCAGTCGATCCAGGTCGGCCAGCAATCGTCGCGCGGGCTCGAGGCGACGGTCGGCGCGGAGATCGCGAGGGACTGGCGCGTCGACGCGAACGTGTCGGTGCTGCGCGCGAAATACGACGACTTCCAGCAGGCGTCCGGCGGCACGACGGTCTCGCGCGCGGGCAACGTGCCGGTGTCGGTGCCGCAGCGGCTCGCGAACCTGTGGGTGAGCTGGCGCTTCGCGCCGGACTGGACGGGCATCGTGGGCGTGAAGTACGTCGGCAAGCGCTTCGCCGATACGGCGAACCAGCTCACGATGCCGGCGTATACGACGGTCGACCTCGGGCTCAAGTGGAAGCCGCGCAAGGACACGACGGTCACCGCGCGGGCCTACAACGTGTTCAATCGCCGCTTCGTGGAATCGGCGTACTACAACCAGACGCAGTACCTGCTCGGCAACGACCGTCGGCTCGAACTGCTGCTGAACTACCGCTTCTGAACGGGGCAGGCACGATGAACGGGCATCCCGTCATCCCGGCTCCGCCGCGCGCTGCGCGCGGCGGGCGCGTTCGCCGGCCGTGATCGCGCCGTCATGAAGCGCGGAACGGCACACGCACGGCGCGGCGTCCCGGCGGGCGTCACGCTCCTGCTGGCGCTCGCGTTCGCGCTGCGCGCGCTGATTCCGGCGGGGTTCATGGCGGATCCGCGACCGGACGCGGACCCGTTCGTCCTGACGCTGTGCAGCGGGCACGGCCCGCTCGTCGTGTCCGTGCTGACGCTGACCGGCTACCCGGCTACCGGCGACGCCTCCCGCGCCGGCGCGCGCGCCGCGCCCGCCGCCGCGCGGCCCGATACCCGCGGCACGCCGCGACACGATGCGCCGTCGGCCCCGCCCGTCTGCCCGTTCAGCGCGGTGCTGTCGATCGCGCTCGTCGGCGCGGCCGCGTCGCTCGTACTCGTCCGTCGGCTCGTGCGTCCCGCCGGCGCGACGCCGGCGCCGGCCGCAACGCCCGTCCTCCCTTCGATCCGTGCCTGCCGGCACGCGCGCGCGCCGCCGGCCTGACGCCGCGCATCCGGCGCCGCGTCGCGAGCCGGGCGATCCGCACGCCCGCGCATCGTCGTCCGCGACCGGCACCGGACGCGCCCGCCGCATCGCATCCCGCGCCCCGTCAGGGCCGCGGTTTCATGAATGCCGGGTTCCGGCAGCCGATGCCCGCAGGCCGGCGCGCAAGGACGCAGCCGTCCGCGTCATGGGCATCGGCCCGTATCCGATCGAAGAGGTAGATCCAGCATGGCTACGATGGCGTGGCATTACACCGTCATGATGCATTTCGAGTCGATCATCATGAGTGAAATCATCCAGCCGAAGGCGCTCGACGTGGCGCCCGACGCAAAACCCGTCGCGTGGTTCTCGCGCAATCCCTACTGGGAGAAATCGGCGAACCGGCGCGCGATCGATCCGAAGAACGGCGATCGCATCGCACTGACGATGTGGGAGACGCGCCAGGCCGGCGGCGGCCTCGTGCGGTTCGGCATCGACGCGACGAAACTGCTGCAGGACCAGGTGCTCTGGCGCCGGGCGCGGATCGAGGACGACGCGCGCGAGTCGCTGGTCGCGGAAGGCGTGCGGCACGGCGCGGACCCGTCCGAGTGGTGCGGGTCGGTCAAGCCCGTGCCGGTCGAGCGCCTCGTCATCGAATCGCTCGACGATTCGTACCGGTGGCAGACCTTCAAATGGTAGACGCGGGCCGTGCCGCCTGCGCGCGGCGACGCCTGCGATGGCCCGGCCGCGATCGGGCCGCAAACCGGCCGGGATATCGCGCCCGTCGTCGCGCCGGTCAGTCTCCGGCGCGCGAATGAAACCTGAGCGGCTGTTCGTCCGACGGCGCGGGCGCGCCGTCGGTGCCGCACGCGCCGCAGGTGCTGCAGCCGTCGCCGCAGCCGGCGCCCGCGGCCGCGCCCGGCATCAGGCGCGCGCCGAGCCAGCGCAGCGCGCGCGGCCGGCCCGGCCGCGACAACGCGAGCGCGGCGGCGAGCTGGCCGCGCGCCGCGAGTGCCGGCGCGAGCTTGCGGAACATGAAGAGCACGCTGGCGGCGACCAGCAGCGCGATCGCCGCGTATTGCCAGACCAGGGCCGCGCTCACGTCAGCGCCCGCGCGATCTGGTAGGTGACGAACGACGCGGCGTACGCCATCGCGAACATGTAGCAGAACGAGATCGCGACGTTGCGCCAGGAGCCCGTCTCGCGGCGGATCACCGCGAGCGTCGACATGCATTGCGGCGCGAACGCGAACCAGGCCAGCAGCGACAGTGCGCTCGCGAGCGAGAAGTTGGCGGCGAGCGCGTGGCCGACGCTCGCGATGTCGGCGTCGCCGCCGCTCACCGCGTAGACCGTCGCGAGCGCCGCGACGGCCGTTTCGCGCGCGGCGAACGCGGGGATCAGCGACAGGCTGATCTGCCAGTTGAAGCCGAGCGGCGCGAACACGTACTGCAGGCCGCGCCCCATGTAGCCGGCGAACGTGTAGTCGATCGCGGGGCCGACCGCGCCGGCCGGCGGCGACGGGAACGTCGAGATGAACCACATCAGCACGGTGAGCGCGAGAATCACGCCGGTCAGCCGCTTCATGAAGATCGAGCCGCGCTCCCACAGGCCGATCGCCACGTCGCGCAGGCGCGGCAGGCGATACGACGGCAGCTCCATCAGCAGCGCGTGCTCGCCCTGCGGTCCGCGCAGCTTCTTCATGATCCAGCCCACCAGCATCGCGCCGCCGATGCCCGCCGCGTACAGCACGAACAGCACGACGCCCTGCAGGTTGAAGACGCCGAGCACGCGCTGCGACGGAATGAACGCGCCGATCAGCAGCGCGTACACCGGCAGGCGCGCCGAGCACGTCATCAGCGGCGCGACGAGGATGGTCGCCAGCCGGTCGCGCGGGTCGGTGATGCTGCGGGTGCCGAGCACGCCGGGAATCGCGCACGCGAAGCTCGACAGCAGCGGAATGAACGAGCGCCCGGTGAGCCCGACCGACACCATCATCCGGTCGAGCAGGAACGCCGCGCGCGGCAGGTAGCCCGACTCTTCCAGCACCAGGATGAACAGGAACAGCACCAGGATTTCCGGCAGGAAGCCGAGCACGGTGCCGAGCCCGCCGATCAGCCCGTCGGTGACGAGGCCGCGCAGCGGCCCGTCCGGCAGATGGGCGCCGGCCAGCGCGCCGAGCCACCCGAAGCCGTCGCCGATCGCGTCGGTGATCGGCTTGCCGATCGAATACACGGCCTGGAACACCAGGAACATCACGCCGGCGAGGATCACGAGCCCGAGCACCGGGTGCAGCGCCCAGCGGTCGATCCGGTCGTCGCGCACGTCGGTGGCGCGCGGCATCACGACGGCCGCGGCGAGCAGCGCGCGCACGCGGGCGTGGATCGCGTCGGGATCGTCCGTGGGCGCCTGTGCGGCGGCTTCGGCCTGACCGGCCGGCGGCGCGACCGCGCGGTCGAGCACCTCGACGAGGCTGCTCGCGCCGCCGCGCCGCACGGCCACCGTCTGCACGATCTGCACGCCCAGCTCGCGCGCCAGCACGTCGACGTCGATCCGGATGCCGCGGCGTTCGGCCGCATCCATCATGTTCAGCGCCAGCACGACCGGGCGGCCGAGACGCTGCACTTCCAGCACGAAACGCAGGTGCAGGCGCAGGTTGGTCGCATCCGCCACGCACACCACGAGGTCGGGCGGCGCCTCGCCCGGATGACGGCCGAGCAGCACGTCGCGCGTGATGCGCTCGTCGGGGCTCGCCGAATCGAAGCTGTACGCGCCGGGCAGGTCGAGCACCTGCACCTGCCGGCCCGACGGTGCGACAAAACGCCCCACCTTGCGCTCGACGGTGACGCCGGCGTAGTTCGCGACCTTCTGGCGGCCGCCGGTCAGCTGGTTGAACAGCGCGGTCTTGCCGCAGTTGGGGTTGCCTACCAGCGCGATGCGCAGTGCCGTGACGCTCATGACTGGCCGCCCTCCTGCACGCTCACGCTGACGCGTTCCGCCTCGGCGCGGCGCAGCGCGAAGCGGGTCGAGCCGACCTGGATCAGCAGCGGATCGGCGCCCCACGGCCCGCGCGCCACGACGCGCACCGGCTCGCCGCGCACGAAGCCGAGATCGCGCAGGCGCTGGGCGATGGGGTCGTCGGGCCGGGCGTCGTCGACATGGTCGACCAGGGCCGGTGTGTGTTGGGTGAGATTCGAGAGACGCATGGCGGGGGACACGACAGGAACAAAATGACAATCGTTCTCATTATATGTGCCCCGAGGGCAGCCGCGGCGTGAGAGCCGGCGCCGACGGCCCGGCGACGGATCGATCGAAGCGGGGATTTGACCGCGAGAGGCTACGCGTATTTTCGGGATGAGCGTTGAGGCACGCAGCGGGCGGGAGGAGGACGAAGGGTGGACATGAGGCAGGCAGGCGGGAAGCAGGCGGCGACACGCAGGCGCGGCGGCGTGCGGGCCCGCACGCCTGCCCTGCCGCGCTTACTTCGCCATCGTGCCCGGCGCCTTCACCGCGCACTGCGCGGTGATCTTCTCGCCGTCGCCGAACGTCAGCGTGAGCGGCACGGTCGTGCCGACCTTCAGCGGATGCTTCGGCTGCTCGAGCATCACGTGATAGCCGCCCGGCGCGAACGACAGCGTGCCGTTGGCCGGCACGGTCGCCTTGTCGACCATCACCATGTTCGACGTGCTGCCGTTCGATTGCGTCTGGTGCAGCATCGCCATGCCGAACGCGTCGCTGTCGACGTCCGTCAGGTCGATCGGGTTGGCGCTGCTGTTCTTCAGGTTGAAGTAGCCGCCGGACGGCAGCTTGCCGGGCATGCTGCGAATCCAGCAGTCGGAGACGGTAACCGACTGGGCCGGCGCGGCATGTGCGAGCGAAGACAGCGCGCCGGCGGTCAGCACGGCGAGCGCGGAGAAAGTGTATTTCGTGATGTTCATCGTCGATCCTCGATCGGACTGGGGGGGATGAAGCGGGCCCGCACGCGGGCCCTCGATGGTTGAGGCGGCGGAGGCGGCATCAGGACGGGCCGACCGTCGGCGCGGTATGGCCGAGCACCGCGGCGAGCGCGAGTATCGCGAGCATGACGACGGCCTCGATGCAGAGCGCCGCGTCGAAGCGGCGCTGCGCGGCGGGATAGCCGGGATCGTGCCGTTCGGCCCGCATGTGCAGCGCGGGCAGCACGACCAGCCGGTTCCAGCCGCCGAGCAGCGTCGCGAACGCGACGCATGCGAGCTTGACCGCGAGCACGCGGCCCCAGGCCAGCCCGAGCAGCGGCGCGCCGGTGTGCGCCGTATCCTGCAGCACGTTGTAGCCGCCGGTGGCGAGCACGACGACGAGCGCGCCTGTCGCGACGTACGAGAGCGCCGAGCAGAACGCGGCGCGCTGTTCGTCCGGGCCGTGCGCGCCGCGCACCGCGCGCAGCAGCAGGGCCGCGGCCGCGATCACGCTGCCGGCCCACAGCGCCGTCGCGAGCACGTGCGTCAGGTGGACGGCCTCGCGCCACGAGAAGTCGCCGGAATCGGCGGCGTGGCTCGCGGCGGCCTTGCCGGCGGCCCACAGCAGCAGCCCCGCGACGCACGGCACGAGATCGCGCCCGCGCGCGGCCGCGCTGGCCGCGACGAGCAGCGCGCCGGCACAGCCGATGCTCCACGCAAGGCCGAAGTGCGATTGCGTGAGCACGGCCGCGACGGCGGGCCCGGCTTCGCCGAGCGTCGAGCCGCTCATCACGGCGGCCTGCAGCCACAGGTAGCCGAACGCCGACAGCGCGAGCGCGGCGGCGAGCGCCGTGCGCGCGATGCGCAGCGCTCGGTGGTCGAACAACCCGGTGCGCCGGTCGATCGCGCCGCATGCGAACAGGCCGGTGGCGACGGCGAACAGGATGTCCTGCACGGCCGCCAGCGCGATCTGCGCGTCGACGAGCGCGTCCACCGTCACTTCACCGTGAACGCGTAGTGGCCCTGGGTGCGATGGCCGTCGGCCGCGACGGCGACCCACGCGACCGTGTAGACACCCGGCGTCAGCGGGTTCAGCGCGACGGACATGTGCTTCTTGTTCGACGCGTCGACCTCGGCCTTGCCGCTCGTGACGGCATGGCCCTGCGCGTCGGTCACGGCGATCGAGCTGAACGCGGGCTCGAGCCCGTCGTCGAAATCGATCGCGACGGTCTTCGGCGACCCGGACACGGTTTCGCCCGCGGACGGCGCCTGGTGGGTCGGATACGCGTGTGCGTGGGCGAGCTGCGCGCCGGCGAGCAGCAGCGCGGCGGCGGCGGCGCGCAGCGCGGTGGTGTTGATGGTCATGCGGAGTCTCCTTGGATCAGAACAGCGGCTTGCCGAGCGAACCCGGGAAGAGGTCGTCGAAATACAGGTGCGCGTCGAAGATCACGCCGACATGGTTGCCCGTCGCGCGGTTGACCGGAATCTGCGCCTCGACGCCGAATTGTCCGTAGCGGTTGAGCCACAGTACACCGGGATTGATCGTGCCGGTCGTCTGGCCCGAGCAGGCGCCCGCCGTGCAGGTGCTCATCGGCGCCTCGACGACGAAGATCATGTTGCTGAACGGTTGCGGCAGCCCGAGGTTCTTCACCTGCTGTTGCAGGTACGGGATGCTGTACTGCAGCGTCAGGCCCCAGCCGAACGAGTTCGGGCCCTGGTCGGACGACGCGGTGGTCAGGTTCGGGCCGAGTTCCGCGGTGATCGCGAACGGACGCAGGTAACCGAGCGACGTGGGCAGATCGCCGAAGCCCTTGCCGAAATAAACCGTCGGCGTGAAGGTCGAGTACGCATTCGCGATCGATTTCGCGCCGGTGCCGCCGATCTCGGTTTCGAGGCCGACCGACGCCATGAACTCGTGCGCGGCGTTGGTGTAGACGAGGTACTTCACGCCGAGCGTGACGTTGTCCCACCCCTTCGCGGAGCCGCCGTTCGGGTCGTTCTGCGACACGTACTGGCTGGCGACGCTGAACGCGAGGTTCTTCGTGATCAGCTTGTCCCACTCGTACGACACGGTATTGACGTTCATGTTGTTGCCGTTGTCGTCCGGCGACTTGATGTGCCCGAACTGCGTGTCGAATTCGTCGCCGACGCCGGGATCGTCGACGGTCAGCGTGGCGGGAAACACGCGGTCGCCGACCACGGCGTGCGCGTTCGCGAAGGAAGCGTGGGACAGGCTGGTGACGGCCAGCAGCGCGGCGCATGCGCGAAGCGCACGCCGATCGGTAATACGGGGCATGTTGTGTTCTCCGGTTGTCGTTCGATGTCGTCGCGCAGGTGTGCGACGAACGGCCGCCCGCTTCGGTGGCGAAGCGGCGGCGAGTCAGGCTGAAAGCTCAGACGAACGCGGGAGAACGCGGGGGCGCGCGCGATTGCGCGACGGTATGGACGACGCGGAAGCGCGCCGGGATCGAAGCCGACACGACCGGCCGCTGCGCGTCCGGGCGCGGCACGGCGAACGCGACGGGATGGCCCGGCAGCGCGGCGGCGTGGGCCACGAAGCTGCAATAGGGACACGCTTGCCAGTGCGCCTTCGCGCCATGCGCGGGCTTGCCGTCGCCGTGCGCGACCACCGCCTCGTCGACGCTCGCCGTGCAGTAGACGGCCAGCGCATCGACGAGCCGGTGACGCGACGCCATCATCTGCGAGACCGCCGGGGCGAGCGCCATCATCAGGATTGCGATCAATCCGATGAGGCTGCCGGGCTTGCGGAAACGGGCGACGTGCATGACGCGCGACGAGGATGGAGTGCGATGGAGGTGGAAGATTATGCCACGCTGAAATCGCGCTCAGGCGCCTGAATCATGCAGTAAGCAGACCGGATATTTCAGAAAGTAATACGAAAGAATTGAACTTCGGAGCGGCCCGCCGGGTGACGGGCGCGCTCCGTGCTCAGCGGTCGATGCGGCCCCACCTGCGCGCGTCAGGCGCGCGGGCCCGCGGCGCGGGCCGCCATCCATTTGCGGTAGCGGCGCGTCTGGCACTGCGCGGCCAGTTGCTGCGTGACCAGCGCGCGCAGCGGCGACACCTCGGGATGGGTGCGCCGGCCCTCGCCGAGCCGCGCGAGCTGGAACTTGACGACGGCCATGTTCGCCAGCGCGCCCAGCGCCTTGTTCTTCCAGCGGATCGGCACCAGCGCCGGCGCGCTGTCCTTGCCGGCCCGCCAGTCGCGCGGCAGGTTCGGCTCGATCGACAGCGCGGTCGCGATGCCGACCATCGCCACGCCGCTGTCGACCACCTGCTCGGCAACCGCGCGGCGGCGGATGCCGCCCGTGACCATCAGCGGCATCCGCGCAACGGCCGCGATGTCGCGCGCGAATTCGAGGAAGTACGCTTCGCGCGCCAGCGTGCGCCCGTCGCGCGCCTCGCCCTGCATCGCCGGCACTTCATAGCTGCCGCCCGACAGTTCGACGAGATCGACGCCGAGCGGATTCAGCAGCTCGACCACGCGCTTCGCATCGTCCGCGCTGAAGCCGCCGCGCTGGAAATCGGCCGAGTTCAGCTTGACCGCGACGGCGAACGCCGGCGACACCGTCGCGCGCACCGCCTTCACGATGTCGAGCAGCAGGCGCGCGCGATTCTCGATGCTGCCGCCCCAGCGGTCCAGCCGGCGGTTCGTCAACGGCGACAGGAACTGGCTCAGCAGATAGCCGTGCGCCGCGTGGATCTCCACGCCGGTGAAGCCGCTGCGTTCCGCGAGCTGCGCGGCGCGCACGAAGCGTTCCCGCACGTCGGCGATATCGGCTTCCGACATCTCCCTGGGCACCGGGAATTGCTTCGACAGCGCCCCGAGCGCGAGCGGCACGGCCGACGGCGCGAGCGTCGTCTGGCCGAGCGCGGCCTGCATCTGGCGCCCCGGGTGATTGATCTGCATCCACACGTGCGCGCCGCCCGAGCGGGCGACCTCCGCCCAGCGGCGGAAGCGGTCGAGATGCGCGTCGCTCTCGAGCACGACGCCGTTCGGCCCCGTCATCGCGCGGCCGTCCACCATCACGTTGCCGGTCAGGATCAGCCCGACCTGGCCGTCGGCCCACGCCTGGTAGAGGCGCAGCAGCGTGTCGGACGGCGCATGATCCGCATCGGCCATGTTTTCTTCCATCGCGGCCTTGGCCAGACGGTTCGGGATCACCGCCCCGTTGGGCAGTGTCAGAGGCGTAAACAGGTGCATGGTGGGCTCCCTCGATTGACGATGGCCCACGATAACTTTAAAGTCAACTTCAAGGTCAAGCCCCTTTGGAGTCCCCCATGAAAATCGGCGAACTGGCCCGCGCCAGCGGCATCGCGGCGTCGCGCATCCGCTTCTACGAAGCGAGCGGCCTGCTCGAACCGGCCCGCCGGCAGGCAAACGGCTACCGCGAATACGGATCGGAAGCGCTGACGCGGCTCGCGATCATCGACCGCGCGCAGCGCGCGGGCTTCGCGCTCGACGAAATCCGCGCGGTGCTGCCGCCCGATCTCGGCGCGTGGCCGCGCGACGAACTGCTGGCCTCGCTGCGGCACAAGGTCGACGAAATCGCGCTGCTCGAACAGCGCCTCGCGCAGAACCGGCAGCATCTCGAGGCACTGATCGACGAAATCGTGAACAAGCCGCCGAGCGAGGATTGCGCGGGCACCGCGCAGCGGATGCTCGACCGGCTGTGTGCGCAGGCCGACGAAGCGCCGCCGCCGCTGCCCGTGCCCGCCCCGCGACCGGCGCGCAAGCGCGCGTAACCGGCGACGTCGCGGCCCGCTCTCCCGACCGGGCCGCACTGCGGCGAGACGGGCCGAGACGGGCCCGGCCGGCCCCGCCCCCCGTTACTGCAACCAGATCCCCACATACGCCGACGACGCCCCCGCGCCGCCGCGCTCGACCAGCACGTAGCGCGTCAGCCCGTACGCGGTCTGGTAACGGTACGCCGACAGCACGGTACTGCCCGGCTGCCCGCCGAGCGACACGAGCGGCGTGCCCGTCAGCGCGCCCGTCACCTGCGCGGCCGGCACCGTGACCGTCTGCGACGCCGAGCCGCCGTTCGCGACGACGAAGGTCGCGCCGCCCTGCCCGTCGAACGACAGGTAGTTGCCGGTCGTCGTCGCGGGGCTCGTGCCGCCCTGCAGGCAATCCTCGTAGTAGCGCGTGAACGACACGCCGATCAGGTCGGACGCCTGCGTCACCGGCACCGCGTTGGCGGGCACCAGCACGTCGGTCGACTTCAGGTTCGACGGCCCCGTGCCCTGCCCCGGCAGCGACTGGCACAGCATCGCGACGGCCGGCAGGTTGAAATCGGTTGCGCTCGCATCGAACCCGCTCGCCGCCGCGATTTTCGCGCCCCACGTGTAGTTGCCGCCGACGCTCGTGAACGCCGACGAAACCTGCGGACTGCCGAACGACACCGTGCCCGCGATCCCGCCGCCCGACGAGCCGGAATCGAGGATCGAGCCGCTCAGGTTCGTCGTCGACGCGAGCGGCTGCTGGTAGTTGAAGTCGAGATAGCCGACCGTCGTGTTCGCCGCCGCCACCGACGATGCGAGCGGCGCCTGGGCGCCCACGCTGCCGACGGACGCGGCGCCGCCGCTGCCCGACGGCGTCGTCGAGAACGTCTGGCTGGTGCGCGTGTTCACGTAGGTGACGGACGGATTGGCCGCCGTCGGGCGGATCAGCCCGAGGTTGTCGAGCACCGCGTCGACGAGCTGGTGGTTCGCCTGGAACGGCGTCGCGACCGGATCGATGCTCGACCAGTCGACGCCGTACGCGGACGGCGGGAACATCGTGTTCAGGTCGGCGGTGATGTTCGCGTAGTAGCCCTTGAGCTGCGCCGCGTCGAGCGTCTGCAGCGAATCGGTCAGCGTCTTCGTGACGCCGCTCGCGGCGATCGTGCCGAAGAAGATGCCCGTCGTCAGCGGCGTCACGTTCATGTTCGCCGCGATGCCCGAGCCGACGTACGGCGACACGAGCAGGCCGTCGGCCGTCTGCGCCTCGATCAGGAACGGCGACGAGCAGTGGATGTTGCGCATCACGTAGGTGCCGTCCGCCGCGGACACGGCCGAGCCGCACTGGCTGCCGCTCGCGTCGTAGGCCGTGACGGTCACGTTGCCGAGCGGTGCGCCGGTCGCGACGGTGCCGCTCAGCGTCGTCGTCACGTTGCCGTTGTCGCCGTTCGACGACGACGGCGTGCCGCTGTCGCCGCCGCCGCATCCGGCCAGCGCGCCGAGCAGGGTCGTGCCGGCCAGCAGGCCGGCCAGGGTCTGTTGTTTCATCGTGGTCTCGCTCTTGTGGTTGTGAAGGGTTGTGAACGGCGAACCGGGTGCGACGACGTCGCCGCCGGCAAGCGATGGCGGTGCGCGAACGCAGGCGCGCGCGGCGGCAGGCACTTGCCGTGCGCGCGGCCCTGGCGTTCAGGCCGTCAGGCTGCGTGGGTCGGGCTGCGGGCCGGCCGTGCCGGGCCCGTCGGGCAAAAGTCGGAATGGCATGAAGACCCCGCGGTGTTGTTGTCGTATTGAGCGGGATCGTAGGGCCGGCGCGCGGGCCGGACAATCGCTCGACGGGCCGATGCGGCCATCAACCCGTGAGCGAGGGGCGCTCGCTTCGCGATTCAGCGCGCGGGCGCGGGCGCCAGGTTCAGCGCGGAGAAACGGATCAGTTCGGCGTTGTTGTCGAGGCCGAGCTTGCGCTTGATATTGGTGCGGTGCGCCTCGACCGTGTTCGCGCTGCGCCCGATCCGCTCGGCGATCTGCTGCTTCGTCAGCCCTTCGCCGATCATCCGCAGGATCTCGATCTCGCGCGGCGACAGCGCGGCGAGCGGCGTGGTCGGCTTCGCCACCTGGCCGCGCGCGCGGCGCAGCAGGTTCTGCTGCACTTCCGCCGGGAAATACGGCACGCCGCGCAGCACCGAGTCGATCGCATCGAGGATCACGCGGCTCACGTTCGCCTTGTTCACGTAGCCGAGCGCGCCGGCCAGCGCGGCCGGTTCCGCATACGCGGCATCCGAGTGCATCGAGATGCAGACCACGGCCGTGTCGGGGTACGTCTGCGCGATCGTCTCGATCAGCCGCAGCGCGAGCGTGTCGCCGAGCATCAGGTCGATCACCGCGATGCCGGGCCGGTGCGTGCGCACGGCGTCGAGGCCGTCGCGCGCGTTGCCGGCCTGCGCGACGACCCGGTAGCCGGGCACCGAATGCAGCAGCGTCGCGAGGCCCTCGCGGACGATCGGGTGATCGTCGACGAGCACGATGGTCTGGTTCATCGGTCAGTCCACTTCGACGGTCGTGCCGCCGGTTTCGTTGGTCAGGAAGCGCGCCTGCAGGCCGAGCAGTTGCGCGCGCGAACGGATGCTGCGCAGCCCGAGGCGCGACGCCGGCTGCGCGGCCGGATCGACGCCCGGCGCGAAGCCCGTGCCGTTGTCGTGGATCGACAGCCCGACGCGGCCGTCGATGTCGCGCAGCGCCACGTCGATGCGCGTCGCGCGCCCGTGCCGCAACGCGTTCGAGATCGATTCCTGCACGATCCGGTACAGGTGCAGCGACGCGTCCGGCGACAGCAGTTCGGTATCGTACTCGACACTCAGGTGGCAGCCGGCGGCGGCGATGCGGTCAACGTCGCCGCACAGTTCGCGCAGCGCGGCCGCGAGATCGTGCGGCGAACCGTCGAACGGCGACAGCCCGCGCGACAGCGTGCGGATCGTATGAATGCCGTCCTCGACGATCGCCGATACCTTGTCGATCACCTGCTGCTGATCGTCCGCGCCGTCGCGGCGCGACTGCGCGAGCGTGCTCAGCATCAGCGACGCCCCGGTGAGCTTCTGGCCGAGATCGTCGTGCAGCTCGCGGCCGATCTGCTGGCGCTCGCGCTCGCCCTGCCGCGTGAGCTCGCGCTCGGCGCGCAGTTGCGCGTCGAGCAGCGTCGACACCTGGTGCTGCGTGCTCTTGAGCGACACGGACTGCTGCGTGACGGTGTCGGCGAGGCGGCGCTGCGCAACCAGCAGCAGGTAGATGATGGTCGCGGCGGCGAAGCCGATCGCGCCGCCGAGCGCATAGCCGATCGTACGGATATGGCGGCCAATCGTGTCCTGGAAGTGGCCGGCCGGCACGGCGATGTCGAGCACGAACTGGCGGCCGGCGACGACGAACGTGCGGCGCTGGGCCATCGTCGCCGCGCCGGCCAACGCGGCGTTGTCGTAGGCGAACAGCATGCGGCGCCGGACGTCGGCGCTCTCGCCGGGTTTCGCGACCGAATGCAGCCGCAGCGATACGAACCGCCAGTCGTCCTCGGGCATCGCCTCGCGAATCAGCGGCTGGATATCCACGAAGATGCCGGCCGACCCGATCGCACGCGCCACGCGCTCGGCCGGCGGCGGCACCGTGCCGCCGCGATACACCGTCAGGCGCACGCCGAGCCCGGGCTGGCGATGCCCGTCGAGCTGCGCGACGCCGATACCCGACGTATAGGGCTCGCCCGAGCGGCTCGTGTCGCCCCCGATGTTCCAGTTGAAGTTCGTCGCGATGTCGCGGCCGCGGTAGATCGGTTCGGGCGGCTCGTTGTAGCGCAGCACCGCACGGTATGAATGCGGCGTGGTCGCCGGGAACACCGTGAACGACGGATCGTTCAGCAGCGTGCGGATCGACTGCTGGTAGCGCGCCGTATCGCCGGTCGCGACATAGTCGCAGTAATTGACGGATTCGAGCGCCGGAAAACGCTGCGCGACGTGCAGCGACGCGACGTATTCGTGAAACTGCCGGGGGCTCGGATCCCCGACCACCGACCACAGCCCGCGCACGCCGGACAGCACGTCCACGTAGCGCAGCAGTTGCACCTGGATCTTGTTGGCCGTATCCGTGACGAACTCGCCGAACTTCAGGTCCGCCGCCGCGCGGGCGCGCGCGTCGAGCTGGACCACGACCAGGTGCGTGACGCCGAGCAGCAGCATCAGGACGATCGCGGCGATCGCGAGCGGATGGCGGGAAGCGCGCCGGATCATGGCGGATAGCGTGGCGTGGTGATCGGGCGAACGCGCCGGGGCGGCCGCCGTGCGGGTCGATGGTCGTCACGCGTACCGCGGATCGGCCGCGCGTGGTCTCGCCGCATTCTTACCGACGCGCGGCCCGCTGGCAAGGCGGACGTCGGCGCGCGTGGCCGACGTCGCGCGTCATCGCCGCGCGCGTCTCGTCGATCCCGATCGACGTCGCGCGCCCGATCGTCATGCGGCGCATGCGGCCGTCCGGCGTGTTCGTCGCTTTGCGGCCCCGCTTGGCGGAACCCGTCAGACCGGATGCCCTGCCCTTTGCCGCACCCGCCGGCCCTTCGTCGATGAAGCGTTCGCCCGGCGCGCGCTGCCGCCTACGCCTTCCGCTCCATCGGCTCGCCGACGACGAAGCCGCCGCCCTGGAACCGCTGCGCGGGATCGTCGTGGTCGGCGGTCGGCGCCGTCACCGGGAACAGCTCCGCGAACTGCTCGGAACTGTCGCGCGGACGGAAGCCGAGGAAGCCGGCCTTCGTGTTGTCCCACCACTTCACCGGGTTGTCCGACGCGCCGTAGACGATCGCGTGCCCGACGCGATTCGTCAGCAGCGAACAGCGCACCAGCTCGATGAAGTCGCGATAGCTGAGGAACGTGACGAGCATGCGCGGGTTCTTCGGCACCTCGAACGATGAACCGATCCGCAGGCACACGGTCTCGATCCCGAAGCGGTCGAAGTAATAGCGCGACAGCGATTCGCCGAAGCACTTCGTCACGCCGTACAGGCTGTCGGGACGCAGCGGCGAATCGGCGTCGAGCACTTCCGTGACCGGATGGAAGCCGATCGCATGGTTCGAGCTCGCGAACACGACGCGCTTCACGCCATGCTTGCGCGCGGCTTCGTACAGGTTGTACGTGCCCGTGATGTTCGCCCCGACGAGATCGTCGAACGGCGCATCGACCGAAATGCCGCCGAGGTGGACGATCGCGTCCACGCCGTCGACCAGCTGCATCACGGCGGCCCGGTCGGCCAGATCGACCACGCGGGTTTCTTCATGCGCGGCCGCATCGCCCAGCGCCGCGATGTCGCTGACGCGCACGACATCGGCCCAGTCGGCGAGTGCGCCGCGCAGCTGGCGGCCGAGGTTGCCGGCCGCGCCCGTCAGCAGCAGGCGCCCGAACGGCTTGCGTGCCGCGGTGGATGAGGCGTTCATCGAATCTCCTTGAATCTGACCTGAAATCTGACTGAATCGGAAAACGTTTTCCAACTATACGCGGGAGCGGCGCCGAACGTCAATGGTCGAACCCGGCCGCAGCCATCCGCACTTTCCCGATATCCGCGGGTGGCCGCGTGCCGCCTTTTTCTGCCACAATCCGGCGTTATCGAACGAAAACGTTACCCTCCGATGAAAAAAGTTTCCCCGACGATCCGCGACGTGGCGGCGGAAGCCGGCGTGTCGGTCGCGACGGTATCGAAGTACGTGAACGGCACGCAGCGCTTTTCGCCGACCGTCGAGGCGCGGCTCAAGGAGGCGATCGACCGGCTCGGCTACCGGTCGAACCCGCTCGCGCGCTCGATGATCACCGGCCGCACGCGCACCATCGGCCTCGTGATCCTCGACATCAGCAACCCGCACTTCACGAACGTGGTGAAGGGGGCCAACCGCGTCGCGCTCCAGCACGACTACACGCTGCTGCTCGTCGACACCGAAGAGAGCCAGGCGCGCGAACGCTCGCTGATCGAGGCGCTCGCGCAACGCGTCGACGGGCTGATCGTCAGCACGCGGATGCCCGACGACGAGGCCGGCTGGATGCTCGATCTCAACAAGCCGCTGGTGCTGCTGCGCCGCAGCCCCGGCCTGCCGATCCCGAGCGTCGGCATCGACAACCGGCTGTCCACCTACATGCTCGCGCGCCACCTGCTCAATCTCGGCCACACGCGCATCGCGTATCTCGGCTTCGGCACCGCGCGCGTGAACGACGAACGCATCCAGGGCGCACGCGACTGCCTCGCCGAGGCCGGGCTCACGCTCGACGTGCACGACGCGCACGCGCCAACCGCCGAAGCCGGCGAGCGCGCGTGTTCGCGCGTGATGCTCGGGCCGCAGCGTCCGCAGGCGGTGATCTGCTACAACGACCTGATCGCGCTCGGCTTCATGAAGGAGGCCGCATCGCTCGGCTTCCGGCTGCCGCAGGACGTCTCGGTCGCCGGCATCGACAACGTGCCGTACGGCGAATACGCGGCGCCCGCGCTGACGACCGTCGACATCCAGAGCGAGAACATGGGCGAGCTTGCGATGCAGAAGCTGATCGACGCGCTCGCGGGGCGCACCGACGCCAGCTACTCGACGTTCGAGCCGCGGCTGATCATGCGCGCATCGACGGCCGCGGCCGGCTGAATTCCCGCCGCCTCAATGGAAAACGCGCCGCCCGAGGGCGGCGCGTTCGCTTGCCGGCACGCGCTCGCGCCGTCGCGCGATCACGCGATCACGCGTCGAGTCGCGCGGGCTTCATCTTCGGCGTGAGCGTGTGCATCACGGCCAGCGCGATCAGGTAGGCCGACGCGCCGATCGCGAACAGCACCCAGTAATGGCCCGTGCGCTGCAGCACCTGGCCGATCACTTCCGAGAACAGCACGCCGCCGATCGAACCGGCCATCCCGCCGATGCCGACCACCGACGCGACCGCGCGGCGCGGAAACAGGTCGGACGCCGTCGTGAACAGGTTGGCCGACCAGCCCTGGTGCGCGGCGGCGGCGAGGCCGACGATCAGCACCGCGACCCACAGGTTCTGCACCTGCGACACGAACGCGATCGGCAACACGCAGCAGGCGCAGATCAGCATCGCCGTCTTGCGCGCGCCGTTCACGCTCCAGCCCGCTCGCAGCAGCATCGACGACAGCCAGCCGCCGCCGATGCTGCCGACCGTCGTCAGCGCATAGATGCAGACGAGCGGCAGGCCGATGTGCTGCATGTCCATCCCGCGCGACTCGTTGAGCCACTTCGGCAGCCAGAACAGGTAGAACCACCACACCGGGTCGGTCAGGAACTTGCCGATCAGGAACGCCCACGTCTCGCGCTTGCGGATCAGTTCGCCCCAGCGCGGCGCGCCGGCGTTCGCGTTCGCCGCATCCAGCGCCTCGGCTTCGTCGCGCGGCTCGTCGTACTCCGCCGCAAGCGCGCGCGTGTCGGCCTGGCGATAGAGCACGAGCCACACCGCGAGCCACACGATGCCGATCGCGCCGATGATCACGAACGCCGCGCGCCAGCCGTAGGCCACCGCGACCGCCGGGATGATCGCCGGCGCGAACACCGCGCCGATGTTCGCGCCCGAGTTGAAGATGCCGGTGGCGAGCGCGCGCTCGCGGCGCGGGAACCATTCGGCCGTCGTCTTGATCGCGGCCGGGAAGTTGCCGCCCTCGCCGATCCCGAGCAGCGCGCGCACGAACGCGAAGCCCGTCACCGAGCCGACCGCCGCATGCAGCATCGCGGCGATGCTCCACACCAGCATCGCCAGCGCGTACGAGACGCGCGTGCCGAGCCAGTCGACGATGCGCCCGAAGCCGAGCAGGCCCAGCGCATAGAACGCGGAAAACGCCATCACGATGCGGCCGTACTGCACCTGGCTCCAGCCGATGTCGTGCTGGAGCATCGGCGCGAGCAGGCCGAGGATCTGCCGGTCCATGTAGTTGATGACCGTCGCGAAAAACAGCAGCGCACAGACGGTCCAGCGGTAGCGGCTGGCAGCAGCGCGCACGGCGCCCACGACGGCAGATTGCATGAATGTCTCCGTTGCGCGGCCGCGCCCGTCGCGCCGCACGATGTTCGTCGACCGGCGACCGGCGCCGGGGCGGGCGGCGGCACACCGTCGCGCAGGGCCGCTTCCGCCAATCAGTCTGGAAAACGTTTTTCAGAGGATAGGGCGTCTGCCGGCCCGCTGTCAGTCGGGGATTTCGATGAGTCATCTCAAAATTGCTCTCGCAAAAGAGACGACTGTTTCGCGACGCGGCATTAACCGTTTTTCCCGGAGTTTCCCGACGCGCGAGCGCGCCCGCCGAGACACGCGCCCGATTCCCGCCGGAACCGGGGGGCCGGGATGGTTTACAGTCGCCTCATGCGCCCCGACCCCGACGCCTGCCGCGACGCCCCGCGCTCGCGGAACCGCCGCCTTGACGGCATTGCGACGACGGGTGCGTATTGGCCGCACGGCATGTGCGGCGCTTTCATGGAGATGCCTGACGATGACGTCCGCCCACCTGATTCCGAGCCCGCTGGGCGACATCGCCGTACGCATTGAAGACGATGCACTGACCGGCCTGTACTTCGTCGGCCAGAAGTATTTCCCGCCGCTGGCGATCGCACGCGACGCGGATGCGCGCACCGCGTCGCCGCTCGCGCGGCAAGTCGCCGAAGAAATCGCCGACTATTTCAGCGGCGCGCGCGACACGTTCTCGGTGCCGATCCACCTGCGCGGCACCGCGTTTCAACGACGTGTGTGGAAGGAACTGCTCGCGATCCCGTTCGGCGAATTGGTGACGTACGGCGACATCACCGAGCGCGTCGGGTTGCCGATGAGCGGCGCGCGCGCGGTGGGCGGCGCGGTCGGCCGGAACCCGGTGTCGATCATGGTGCCGTGCCATCGCGTGATCGGCGCGTCGGGCAGCCTGACCGGCTATGCGGGCGGCATCGACCGCAAGCGCGCGCTGCTGTCGCTCGAAGGCGCGGGAATCGGGCGCGGCGCGCACCATCCGGCGCAGCAGGTGCTCGCGTTCTGAGCGGCAGCGTACGGCCGCGTCACGCGCTCAGTACGGGCCGGCGCGCTTCACGCTTCGCATACGCGCCCGGCGTCACGCGGAATTTCGCCTGAAACAGCGCGATGAACGACGACGTCGAGTCGTAGCCCAGTCGCGCGGCCACCGTGCCGATCGGCTCGCCCGCGTCGAGCAGCGGCAACGCCGCCAGCAGCCGCACGGCCTGCCGCCATTCCGTAAACGACAGCCCCGTATCCTGCCGGAACAGCCGCGACAGCGTGCGCCGCGTCGCACCGACCTGATGGCCCCATTCATCGAGCCCGCGCGGGTCGCCCGGGTCCGCATGCAACGCGCGCGCGATTTTCAGCAGGCGCGGATCGCGCGGCAGCGGCACCGTCAACGGCGCGCGCCGCATCCGCGCGATCCGGTCGGCGATCAGGCACACGAGCGCGCCGTCCGGCCCCGTCTCGTCGTAGTTCACCGGCAACTCCGCCGTGGCGATCACCAGCTCGCGCAGCAACGGCGTCATGCAGAGGATCGCGCAATCGTCGTGCGCGTCGTCCCGCGCAATCGCCGCGTCGAGATACAGGCTGTGAAACGCCACGCAATCGCGCGTCGACACCGCATGCGGCACCCGCGGCGGAATCCACATCGCATAGTGCGGCGGCAGCAGGTGCCGGCCCGACGGCGTCGACACCTCCAGCACCCCGCTCGTCGCATACATCAGCTGCGCCCACGGATGGCTGTGCGCGTCGACGCTCGCGTTGCCGGGAATCTCGAATGCGCGCACGTACAGCGGCCTCGGCAGGCGCGCCATCGGCGGCACCGCGTAAGGGTCACCCGATTGTCCCGCCAGCAACATAAGACGTCCTCCGAAGGTCATTGCATGCACGAGCGCGATGCTACCGTGGCGGCTCTTCTTTCACACGGCTTCCGCCCATGAGCGCTCATACCCGCACCACCCGCAAGACCGTCACCGCGATCCGTTCGACCAAAGGCATCGGCAGCCTCGTGTCGCTGACCGCCTACTCCGCGCCGATGGCGAAACTGGTCGACGAGGTCGCCGACGTGATCATCGTCGGCGACTCCGTCGGCATGGTGCTGTACGGGATGCCCGACACGCTGCGCGTCACGCTCGACATGATGATTGCACACGGTGCGGCCGTCGTACGCGGCGCCGCGCAGGCGTGCGTCGTCGTCGACCTGCCGTTCTCCACGTACCAGGAATCGCCCGCCCAGGCGTATCGTTCCGCCGCGCGCCTGCTCGCCGAAACCGGCGCGCAGGCCGTGAAGCTCGAAGGCGGCAGCGAGATGGCCGACACGATCCGCTTCCTGACCGAGCGCGGCATCCCGGTGATGGCGCACATCGGCCTCATGCCGCAGCAGGCCAACGCGACCGGCGGCTTCCGCGCCCAGGGCATGGACCCGCGCTCGGCCGCCCAGGTATTCGACGCCGCCTGCTCGGCCGAACGCGCCGGCGCGTTCAGCGTCGTCGTCGAAGGCACCGCCGAAGCGCTCGCGCGCCACCTGACCGAAACGCTCACGATCCCGACGATCGGCATCGGCGCATCGCCCGCGTGCGACGGCCAGGTGCTCGTGACCGAGGACATGATCGGCGCCTTCGACGCGTACACGCCGCGTTTCGTGAAGCGCTACGCCGACGCCAACGCGGTGATGCGCGACGCGATCCGGCAATACGCGCACGACGTGCGACAACGCGCGTTTCCGGAACCCGCGCATTGCTTCGGATACGGCAAGCCGCTGCAACTCGCGGCGAACGCGGAGACGGGCGCCGCCACTGCGTGACGCCGCCGCGCAGCCGACGCGGACATCGTGCTCACGCGCGCTTGCGCATCGCATGCGCGACCCGCGCGTTCGCCTCGAACTTCGCGCGATGCGTCGAGAAGAACGTCCGCACGTTGCGGACGTTCGACGCGCCGGTGAACAGCCGCCGCGCGAATTCGTCGTATTCGGCGACGTCGGCCAGATCGGCCACCACCACGAAATCCGGCCCCGGCGACACGCGGTAGCACTGCGTGACGGCCGGCTCCGCACACACGTACGCTTCGAACGCGTCGTAGTCTTCGGCGGTCTGCCGGTCGAGGCTGATCTCGATCAGCGCCGTGACCGTCGTGCCGATCGCCGCCGGATCGAGCACCGCGACCTGCCGGCGTATCACGCCGGCCTCCGTCAGCCGGCGCACCCGGCGCATGCAGGTGGGCGGCGACGACAGCGCGCGCTCCGCCAGTTGCAGATTCGACACCGACGCGTCGTCCTGCAGGATCGCAAGGATGCGCAGATCGAGATCGTCGAGGGTGATGCCGGCCATCGGCGGCTCCTTCCGGTCAACAAGTGAAATTTAATTTCAACATGATAGACGATATCCCATTCATTTCATTCATTGTCTTATTTTGAAATTTAATTCCATTCAGTGCGCCATACCATCGCTCTCACTGATCCAGACGGGACATTTACGGAGCGCGATATGTGTGGAATTGTTGGAGCGGTCGCCCAGCGGGACATCCTGCCGAACCTGGTCGACGGACTGAAGCGGCTCGAATACCGCGGCTACGATTCGTGCGGCGTCGTGGTCTACCGCGACCGGGCGCTGGCGCGCGCCCGCAGCGTCGATCGCGTCGCGAACCTTCAGCGCGAGATCGCCGAAGCGGCGCTGTCCGGCTACACCGGCATCGCGCACACGCGCTGGGCCACGCATGGCGCGCCCGTCACGCTCAACGCGCATCCCCACTTCTCGCCGAGCGACGCCAATGCGCGCATCGCGCTGTCGCACAACGGGATCATCGAGAACTGCGACCAGTTGCGCGCGGAGCTGCAGGCGCACGGCTACGTGTTCGCGAGCCAGACCGACAGCGAGGCGATCGCCCACCTGATCGACCACCTGTACGACGGCGACCTGTTCGATGCGGTCCGGCGCGCGGTTGCGCGACTGCGCGGCAGCTACGCGATCGCGGTGATGTGCCGCGACGAGCCGCACCGCATCGTCGGCGCGCGCGACGGCATGCCGCTCGTGGTCGGCGTGGGCGACGGCGAGAATTTTCTGGCGTCGGATGCGATCGCGTTGTCGGGCATCACCGATCGCATCGCCTATCTGGAGAACGGCGACGTCGCCGATATCCAGCTGCATCGCTACTGGATCGTCGACGCGGCCGGCCAGCGCGTCGAGCGCACGGTCCAGCGGGTCGCCGCGCACGGCGGCGCGGCCGAACTCGGGTCGTACCGCTACTACATGCAGAAGGAGATCTTCGAGCAGCCGCAGGCGGTGGCCGATACGCTGCTCGACGTTTCCTCGATCATGCCCGAGCTGTTCGGCGACGGTGCGTGGCGGGTGTTCAACGACGTCGATTCGGTGTTGCTGCTCGCGTGCGGGGGCAGCTATCACGCGGCGCTGACCGCGAAGTACTGGATCGAGAGCATCGCGAAGCTGCCGGCCAGCGTGGAGATTGCCAGCGAGTTCCGGTATCGCGACAGCGTGCCGAATCCGCGCACGCTGGTTGTCGCGGTGTCGCAAAGCGGCGAGACGGCGGACGTACTCGGTGCGGTGCATGTCGCCAAGCAAAGCGGAATGATGCATACGCTCGCGATCTGCAACGTCGCGACGAGTGCGCTGATGCGGGAATGCGCGCTGCAGCTCGTGACGCGGGCGGGGATCGAGATCGGAGTGGCGTCGACCAAGGCGTTTACGACGCAGCTCGTTGCGCTGTTTCTGCTGGCGCTATCGCTTGCGCAGGTGCGCGGACGCTTGAGCGACGATGCGGAGAAGGAACATCTGCGTGCGCTGCGGCACCTGCCCGATGCGATGGCCAAGGTCCTCGCGCTCGAGCCGCAGATCATGGCCTGGTCGGAGCTGCTCGCACGGCGCGACAACATGCTGTTTCTCGGGCGCGGGATGCATTATCCGATCGCGCTGGAAGGGGCGCTGAAGATGAAGGAGATTTCCTATATTCACGCGGAAGCGTATCCGGCCGGGGAGTTGAAGCATGGGCCGCTGGCGCTCGTCAGCAATGAAATGCCGGTGATCGCGGTTGCGCCGAACGACATGCTGCTTGAAAAGCTCCGGTCGAACATGCATGAGGTCAGTGCGCGGAACGGCCGGCTGTTCGTGTTCGCGGATGTGGACTGCGGGTTGGCGCCGGGTGAAGGGATCGAGGTGATTCGGCTCAATGAGTACTACGGGCCGCTTTCGCCGATCCTGCATACGGTGCCGATGCAGTTGCTGGCTTATCACGCGGCACTGGCCAGAGGGACGGATATTGATAAGCCGAGGAATCTGGCTAAGTCGGTGACGGTGGAGTGAGGGGGGTGGGGGCTCGGCGCTGCACTGCTGACGTGCATTAGTTTCGGTTACGAAGCCTCGATTCAGTTCCGGTTACGTGACTCTTTCCGGCCGCTGAGCCTTACCTCGCAAGGTGTAACCACAATTGATGTCCAAGGGGCGCTGGAGCATTTTCCAGCGCCCCTTGTTTGCGCATGGCACCGCGATTTCGCCTTCGTGAGGCGCCAGCTCCTAGAAACCGCCCTCGATGCCGATTTCTAACTGTTTCGTCCTCTTTGGCCTGCACCGGACCTTCGTTCACTACCACGGGGGCGAATTCGACGCTTGGCTCTGGCACGGAGTGCAGCATCGGTTCACGTGCGGTTGACCCTCGAAGTTGAGGCACGCTTGACCGAGCAGCGGTTATCGCAGAGCGTCATGGTGGCAGGAGCCCAGGTACCTGGGGAAGCTTACGCGCGGGCTCGGCGTGATGAGCATCGCTTCGGAACCGACAACTATTGGCCCGTTTGCGGATAGAGGGTGCAGTTATTGACGAAATCCCGGATTTGGCCCCGGACTGCCCGGATGTCTGCAGCCCCCGTGCTCCCTACTGCCCCGTCCGCAGCCACCCAGGCGGTGATGGTGTTCGAGACCAGCAGCTTCTGGATTTCCGCCGGCGAGAGAAGACGCTGTACCCAGACCGTCGACTGAACCACGCTAAAGCCATCGGCAGAGCCGCCCTTGCGCCGGGTTTGAATCGTCTGGTCGTCGAACGTGAAGAAGGACTGCGTAGCCCAGTCGTATTTTGCTTTGGCATCCTGAGGGCTGGTCACGATGCCCCCCATCATTTCCAGCTTGCCACCTGCACAATCGATGATGATACGGGCGCTGTAGCTTGTGTATTTCTGCTCAATCCGCAGATACGTCGCGCCGCGGGCCTGTTTCAATTCGGCAGTCGTTGGCTGCGCTCCCTCGTTCGCAAAGTGAAGCCTGCTGGCATCGGCTGCAGTCAGCCAGAGAATGTCATTGGGACGGACCGAGGCTGACGCCGAAAAAGCCAGCGCATCAACCCCCATTCGTTGTAGGTAAGCGACCAGCAAGCCGCTTACTTCCTGGCTGACTTCACTGCCAACGTCGTTCTGCGAGGAAAACTGATGGATGCCGAGACGCGTATTTCCGCCCGAGTAATAGCGTCCGAGACCGCCGGCAAACGCGTAGGCACACGCGCTCGCGCAGAAGCCGCGCGAGACCATCTCGCCACCGACATAGGTTGCGATGCCCGTGTCGAATCCCAACTTCCTGATGGCGTCGCCCAGTGACATGCCGCCCATGAGTGAGCCGCCTGGTGAATTGAACAGCACCATCCCACTCTCGATGTGATTCACGCGAACAAATTGCTCCAACTCGCGCGCACTGGTTGCCGTAATCTCTCCCTCTGCGTAGATTGGTATGCGCTCCCCGTGAAGTCCCATCCACACAATGACGGCTCCAGGGTTGTGCTTCGGAGCCGAGAACGTCATCGCATTTGCCGCACTACTTGCGATGCTGAAAAACAGCAAGACTAGTCGCAGTAATTTCATGGTCTCATGCCCCGACTTTCCATCGAATATTCGTCTCAACGATAGTGATTCTTTTCCCTAACGTGCCCTCTTCGTGGACGGTGAGGAGCGACGGTGTACATTTCGGATGGCCGATTCTGGTCGTCGCAGCCGTCGATTTAGCTTGATTAGTTTGTTTGGCTGCGAACCTGTAGCTGAACTCGTGCTCGACTTCGCCTCAGGAAGCAGAATCGTCCACCATGATATCGGTGGGACTGAATCGCCGATGTTGGCTTCATACTCACGCAACCGTGCCAGGCCCGGAAACTCGTCAATCGCCCGGGCTATGAGGCGGCGCGCAGAATCCTCGTCACCAGCAAGCCTATACAACTCAGCGATGGTGAGCGCCCCCGCTGCACCGAGAACGGTACCAACATTCAGTTTTTTGCCTCCATATCTACGTCGAATGTATGTGTCGAATATCGTTTCGCAGCGTTCTGCCCTCCAAGGCGGCAAATGACCTCCATAGACGTACAGAAAGAATCCTTCGGGGCATTCCGTGTCCAACTCGCTAATGAAATTGTCCATGCGTTTCCGAGAATGATGCCTTTCCTCTTTTGGCAGGAAGTGAGAGAACCAAAAATGAAGCGCAATTAGTGGCCGCCGTTGCTCAGGTTTTGCCAGTGACGGCAACAGCACCTCAATTTTTTCCGTGACGCCGCGAATGTCTGTGACTGGCGAAGCACTCAGCAGCGCCTGCTCGACTTGCTCTAAGAATCCATTCAAATACAAATAAGCAGACTGGACGGAATATCCCTCCGCATTATGTATCCACATACTTGGTGCAAGCGGCGCCCGCAATAGATTGGAGAAGTCGTCCATGTATGCGACTTCCTCGGATTCTGTCGTCGGGGCGCGAGAAATAAACTCGAGAATTACAGTGCGCGCAACGCGTGCTAGTCCCTCAAACGTCAAAAAGGGCATGCCATCCACGGTCATCAAATCGGTCAATGCCATCGGCGATGCCAGCAGTCGCGGTATCGACTTCAATGCGTGGACATAACCTGAACGGACGTTATACGCATTCTTCAGCGCAATTTCCAAGTCCCCCTTACCTGCTGGCGCTACTCGCCCCTCGGCTTCGCCCCGAAAAAAATCGCGACCAAGATGAGCCAAGGTAAATTCGCGAAACCTTCGGCTGATAGCAACATGTTCTGCCCCAAGGATTGCTTCGCGAACAGCGAGCGCGACATCAGTTGGCAACCCTTCGAGAGCGCGATCAACAGGCTGTCGTTTCTTCTGGTCGTAATCGTCCCACTCAGGGCTAAAATCATCGAACTCCTGCGCGAGCGATTCGATAGCGGCAACCAACAGGGCATACGCAAGGTCTAGGTCATCGGCCAGACGATGAGTTGCCGTCACGTACCGTCGAATCGCTTTCATTGCGCCAGAAAACGATTTGCGCTCGAGCTTGAGCAGGTCGTCCAAGAAGGTGGAGAGACGCGGGCCGGCCTGGACGTCGTACGGCAACGACATATCAAACATTTTTGATACGTATTGCTTAGGAAGTTTGGGAATACCCAATGGCGGCCGTTGGGCCGTGAGCAGGCGCATCGCCAAGTCGTGGTCTGGCGTCAACAGGCGCTGCAGGGAAAACGAAGATACAGCGGCAAAATCATGAATGAATGCATCTGGGCCGACTGACAGAATGACGCCTGCTGCGCGAACGTTCGGCTGGCGCTCGATAACCTCGCATACGAAGGTTTCGATGTCTCCCCAGCGCGCCGCTGGTGATAAATTCCCGGCCAGTGTCGCAATGCAATCGCCCGGCAATATATGGAAGTTCGAATACAGCACACCTCGATGAATCGTGTCGTACGTTTCGTTAGTGTTGAAGAACTTGCCGGTGCTGATTTGGAGCATTGTTTTATCCGTGGACTAGTGCCTGCGCCATGAATTCTTGGTGCACTCGTGACTCTGGTTGTTGCACGTAACAAACTAGCGGCCTAAATCATTTTCCCCATCGAGTTTGACCTTCCGCCGTACGCGAGGTGGCGTCAGTCGAGACAAGGGCGTCTGCCGCTCCGGCAACGTTGGCTGTGGCAACGCGACCTGCAGGCCCCGCAAGCGCTGACACGCACGTAGCGCCGCTACCAATGTCTCGATGGTGCCCGAACCGTCCCGCTCGAATCGCTGGTAGGTCCTCAATGGTATGCCGGCCGCCCCGGCAAACTCCAACTGCGACTTGTTCTGCCTGATGCGCTCAGCACGGACACGGTCGCCGATTGCTCGAGTTATCTCGAGGTCATCCATGCTATCGAAGCCGGATATTTCATAGATTTCCATAACTAGAATATGTGGATAACGTTTGCCAAAAATAATAACACGCCAAATATGGCGTGCAAAATGTGACTAATTGACAGTCAGAGTTTCTTAAGCTTAAAGTTACTAGGTCAAAACTACCGACGTCGATAGCCGACAACGACAAAAATGCCCGAGAGTAAACCTTACCGTGTGCTTTCGCTCGACGGCGGTGGCGTGCGCGGCCTGTACACCGCAGTTCTTCTTGCAGAACTGTCGCGTCGCTTCGCTGCGCAGGACCGTGCGGACCCGGCGCCCGACTTCGACCTGGGTGCCCAGTTCGACATGATTGTCGGGACGAGCACCGGCGCGATTCTCGCAGTTGCTCTGGCGGCAGGCGTCTCCCTTACCGAGGTCGCGCGGTTGTTTCGCGACGAGGCCGCAGGCATCTTCCAGCATCCGGTCCCCGAAGGTGGTATCGGATTGGTGAGCTGGATTTTGAGGCATCTGCGCAAGCCCGCGAACGCACCTGAGGCACTCTGGGTGGCGCTCGCCGACGTGCTCAAAAACGAGACGGTCAAGCAGATGTACGAGCGTCGCGGCATTGCACTTTGCATCCCAACCGTCAACGTCGAAACGAACAAGGCTTGGGTGTTCAAGACGCCGCACGACCTCAAGGAAAACCGCTTGCATCGTGACGATAACTACAAACTAGTCGACGTTTGTATGGCGTCGGCTGCGGCGCCAATTGTCTTTCCGCTGAAATCCGTCACAAAGCCGGAAGACGAGGCACAGGTGAACTGGTTCACCGACGGCGGCTTGTGGGCGAACAATCCATCGCTCGTCGCGTTGACCGAGGCGCTCACGATGGCCGAAGCGGAGCGGCCGATTGAATTGATGGCGGTCAGTACTTGTCCGCCTTTCAAGGGTAAGACGCTTCGTTATCGGGATGGGAGTCGTGGACTCCTCGGCTGGAAAGGCGGCCTTGGCATTGTGGAGGTTGCGCTCGACGCGCAGTCCTTCGCATACCACTACGTCACGAAGGCAGTTGCGGACACAGCGAATCGGCCCGTCCGCTATGTTCGCCTGATTGACCCCGATGTCCCCACCGGCCAGGCAAAGCATCTGAGTCTCGACAACCCCAGCCGGCAATCGCTGGAGTTACTGACCAAGCTCGCACACGACGCGGCGGACCTAAACATCTCTGCTGCTACCGCGCAGCAGAATCCTGAACAGCCGCTCATACGCGAGTTCTTCCGCGGTATTCAGCCACTTGTCGCATCGAACGCAGTCCAATCTGGAGAAAGTTAATGGCGAATGTTAACAAGCAACTTCTTGCCTTCTTTAAGTCTGAGGTTGCGCTCACCGAGGCGACGAAATCGGATATGCGTAACCGCCGACGTAGCTGCGAAGAACGGCTGCAGCGCGGATTGGAACGGAACGAAGACCCGGAAGTCGACAGGTTCGTCAAGCAAGGGTCATACGCGATGCACACGATGGTCCAGTCTAACTCCATCACGTCGGACATCGACAATGGTGTCGTCTTTCACGAAGACAAGCTTGTTGGCGACCGCGGCGGCAAGTTCAGTGCTTATGACGCTAAGTGCATGGTGCGCGACGCGTTGAACTACGACAAGGCATTCGAGCGTGAGCCCGAAGTGCTCAAGAACTGCGTCCGGGTTTTTTACAAGGACGGCTTCACTATCGACATGCCCGTCTATCGAGAAATCGGCAACGGTGACGACGTCAAGTATGAACTCGCGGCGGCTGACTGGAAGCATTCCGACCCGGAGGCGGTTACCGAGTGGTTTCAAAACAACGTGACGCAGAAGAGCCCGGATACGGTTGATGGGCGCCAGATGCGCCGAATGGTGCGCTTGCTGAAGGCATGGTCGAAGAGCCGCGCGTCGTGGTCGTTGCCCAGCGGCTTCGTGCTGTCGATTCTCACCAACGAGGTCTATCCGCATGGTGGCTATCCGGACCGTGAAGACCTGGCACTGTTTCAGACGGTGCAAAAGATGAGAAATCGACTAGTCTGGAATCTGACCGTAAGCCGGCCTGTCCCCGAGTACGAAAACGTGACGAAGTCGAATTCCGACGCCAACATGGTGAGTCTGCGTGACAAGCTTAACGAAGCAGTAGACCGTCTGGCTCCCCTTGCCGACGCCCATGCAGCGGACCTTGAAGCGCTCAAGGCGCTGAAGTGGTTCTTCTGCACGGAATACTTCGATGAAGAGATTGAATCGCTCGAGGAAGCCGCGAAAGCAAGTGCGAAGTTCGTTTCGACAGAGTCGCGTCAACCCTCCGGGCCGGTCGTGAAGTCGGGCGGCGAAGGGCGCTATGCCTGAGAGCGCGGTTGCGATGGAGCTTCCGGAGTCGGTCCGGGCGCCGACGTTCGAGAGTCTCGTCGAATGTTGGCCTGGCACATCGGAACTCACCGAGGCCGCACTGACGCGCCTATACCCCAACCGGCGGTTCACTCTGGGATGGCGGATTCCTGCGTCAGAATTGGGGCTACCGGAACCACTCATCGTTGCTCTGGAGCGGGAAGGAGCTTTCCGGGTGCCGCGCATTGCGGTCGAACGACGCCCGGCGCCGTGCGAGATGCCTCATCTCGAGAGCGATGGTGTGTTCTGTTTACTGCCGTCGTCTATGCCGATTAGGCTGCCTGTCACGGGGGAGTTGGCGGTTTATCTCGTGAAGGAAGCCGTCAAAGTCTATTCGGATGCGTTGACCGGTGCTAACCGGAAAGACTATCTCGACGAGTTCGGTACGTACTGGACGCTGGACTGCGCTGCAGGGAGTAGCGTCTACGTCTGGCTTGGCGATTTTGTGCAGACTCGCACGGTCTACACCGTTAACGTGGCGACGAGCGTGATGGTCGCCGACTCCGCCGAGTGCGTTGAAGACTGGATGAAGAAACTGGGGCATCAGGTCAAGCGTCAGAGCATCCGCAAAGCAACGTTCGTGCGCTTGAAGGAGCCGCTCTATCCGGAGGACTATCCGTCGAACTCTGCCGAGCTTCTCCGCCTCCTGTTCCATCGATGCCCGGACGCAGTGGAGATGGTCTTGACGTCAGTTCGCCTCGGCGAAGACGTCGTGGTTGTATGGTGTTTTGAGCATGACGGTCAGCCGGTGATGGGCGCGACCATCACGCGGGTCCAACATCAATTCCCCCACCCTCGCAATCGCGGCCAGACCTTCTTGTCTGGGCGCAACCGCGTGAGGGTTCCGGCAAACGTCCTGACGAACAGGCTGTCGCAAGCTAGGTTTCCGAGTAAGCGGGCATCTGTTGTCCGAGTTGACAGCGACTTTCTTGTCCGACGCACAGCGGGAGACGTCGCTGATGCGGTGAAGAACCTCAATGTGGTCGTGGTGGGTTGTGGCGCGTTAGGCGCGACGGTGGCGATGCTTCTAGCACAGGCCGGCGTGCGAAAAATGAGCCTCATTGACGGAGACACCCTCACTTACCAGAACATCGGCAGGCACATATTGGGCGCGTATTACATCGGGCGAAACAAAGCGGAGGCGTTGCGCGACGAAATCAATACGAGATACGTGGACTATTCAATTCTCGCATTTGCGTCGAAATGGCAGCTCGCGCGGGAACGCAACGCAAGGCTTTTCGAAAAGGCCGACCTCGTTATCAGCGCGACTGGTGACTGGATTTCCGAGGCTGAACTGAACGCTTTGCTCGAGGCTGCGGAAGTTCCACCGACCATCTTCGCGTGGCTCGAACGATATGGGGTTGCAGGTCACGCCACTTTCGTGTCAGCTGACTCATCGCTGCAGTGGGCACTGAACGAGTATGGTGAAGCGATGTGCCAGGTGGCAAAGGTACCGGGTGACACGCCGCGAGAGGCGGCATGTGGTGCGTTCTATCAACCATTTTCGGCGGCAGCCTCAGCTGAGGTTGCCGCGATGACTGTCAGTTTGGCCATTGCAGCGGCGACGAGCGAGGTCACGACGGGGCAAACATGGACGTGGGTTGGACAGTACGAAAATCTATTGAAGACGGGCGCCGAAATTAAGCCTTTCTGGCGCCCGCTGGTCTTCGACGGCCCTGGCTTCCAGAAGGTGTACCGGCATCAACTCATCCCACCATCGAATGAGGCTGTTAGCCAGCAATGAGTAAGTGTTATCTGACAGCCTTCGGGCACGTCGAGTTGAGTGACGACGTGCTAGATACGCTTTACTGTCATCGTCAATTAAAGGCCACGTCAAGCGAAGCGGGTGGGCAACTGTTCGCGCGCTTCGATACAAACACGATGGTCATTTTGCGAGCGACTGAGCCGACGGTAAGGTCACGGCGCGGAAGGACGTTTTTTTGGCCTTCCCGACGCGACGAGCAGAAGGAGATAAGAGCGCTGTTCGCCGAAGGACTGCACTACGTGGGCGACTGGCACTCTCATCCTGAGCCCTTTCCAGAGCCATCTTCGGCAGATATCGCCAAAATGGAAGGGATATACAGCGAATCGCAGCACGAGTTGAACTGCATGGTGATGCTCATTGTGGGTACGAGCGAGGCCGCCGCCGGGATTTGGTTGGGTAGCGTCTCGGATGACGGAGTGCAGCCTGCCAGGCTAGTCGACTGAGTCCGGCGTGCCCTCCCTGCGGCTAACGCGCCCGTTATTCGAACGCGCTCGAGTGGCAGAGGCGGCGAGACGTAGCAGCAATAGCGAACCAGGAATAAACGACGTGGAACTGAGTCATCAAGGGCGCGGCCTACTGAAAAATCTCCAGCATCTCTTTGTCGGCAATCATGCTCGAGAAGAAGATGTAGTACCCACGGGCGAGTCTACTGCGAGCTACATCGCGACCGCGTTTGTCGTCTGACCATGATATTGGTGTCGCCGCTGGGCTGGATGCTCAGCGCCGCGACAAGCTCTCTTCTGCGGCGCAAGGTGCCAATGGAATACCGCCAGCGCGGGCGCAACTGGGCGCCATTGAAAGGAGCGTGCCTGTTCTCGGCTTTTGCGGCCTTTGGTGGCACGCTGTACGGCGCTGCCGGCACGATGCATTGGGTGCCAACGGTGCGCGAAGCAGCAACTCCAGCGATTGCGTATGCAATGAGCCATACCGCTACCGATTCGCGAGCGCACATTCTTCTCGCAAAATTCGGGACTGTGCCCCCGGCTGGAGCGGCGCCTGCAACATTAAGCGAAGTGGACGTCCGTCGCGCGGTCCAACGACAATTGATTTCCCGTGGATATCTGCGTGGGCAAGCGGATGGAAATATTGGGCCTCGCACGGTTGCGGCGATAGTGCGCTACGAGAGGCACGAACACCTGAGTTCGGCAACGTCGATGAAGGACCTCATGGTGTACATGGAGCAGCATTAGGGGGTAGTCACTCGTCCAAAACACTGCTCTTGAAACATCGTAACTTGTGCGCACTACGCGTCACTTGGGAGAAGTCCCGGAATGAAGGAGTCGACGGAAAGCAAGCTTCGCGGCCCCGCTGTTTGGCCGGCGAGAAAGGACGGAGCGAGCGACAATTTCGCTTGGAGACTGTTCCGTGTTCGAGACGAAAGGCGAGACCGATATCACACGCTTGCGGTTGGCACGCAGGAATCGGGGGACAGCGGGCGTGAGCGCATCGACCTTGTCGCATTTCGAGTTGACACCGACCGATTCGGTGATTCGAGTGCTCGAGAAGAGGTGTGCTCGATGTCTGCCCACCGCTCGTTCGGATTGACGCTGACAAATGGCTTTGTGATTGTCGAGCAAGAGTCTTTGCGCGGTCTCAATATCGGAAGCTTATGCTTTAACGAAATCGTGAAGTGGGCGCGCCGGGTCGCGCCCGAGGACCACGTGATGCCTATTCAGTTACTCGGGAGTCACGTTGGCGCGTATGGAAGGCGAAATCTCGAGCGCCGCCATCGCTTCTACCAGCGATTCGGGCTAACGTTCGAATTTGAGAGTGGGGACGTGCACCCGCTGGCGAGCGGCGAGTCTAAAGACATGGTAGGACGGGACCTTATCAGCCATTCGATGGCCAAGTTTCCGAACATCGTAGAGGTTGACCTATTGGCCACGCTCCAAAGCCTCGCGATGGCACGGGAAGAACTGGAGGATGACGTGCGTGGCCTGAAAGATGGCATCGCCAGTTTGCTTGCCGAGCGACGCCGGCGCAGCGACGTAGTCATGCGTGTGGCTCGGCTACTCCGGTTGCCGGTCATGGTGGCTTTCCTTGCGGTCGGCGCGATTCTCGCGCGCCCCGGTCACTTCGGGCTGCACCTATAACGCTTGCGTGCTCATTGGACATCGGCCATAAGGGAAGCGCCAGTGCGGGTCCCACTGGCAACGTACGTAACCGAAACTGTTGGAAAAGCGAGTGTTCGGATGTTGACGGCGGTCACGCAAACATACGTATGATTTGACATCGCCGGGTCGGCCACGCAAGCCATTGATTTGCCGAGAGAGTTCGGACGTAACCAAAACCAGTGGTGACGCGTAACCAGAATTAATGTACCTCGGCAGAACTGGACCACGATGTTCAAGCTGATGCCTGACACACCGCCGGTGCGAGCGTACATCGACCGCGTCCTTGCACGCCCGGCAATCCGTCGCGCGCAGGCGGCGGATGACGCACTGGCGGCGAAGCAGGACAACGCGAAGACGGCGGCGGCCAGGTAGCGCGAAAGCGCGACGCACGGCGGAGCCGGATGCACGCTCCGCCAGCCGCCAGTCCCCGTAAAACCGTCACGCGCCTCCCCGTCAGAACACCGTATGCACCCCGACCCGCGCCACCGTCTGGCTCGCGGAACTCGAAGCCCCGTCCGGATCGAGCACCCCGTTGATCTGCGCATTCGCGCCGCTGTTCGCCCGCTGGTAGTCCGCGGACACATAGACCATCGTCCGCTTCGAAAACAGGTACTGAAGCGCCACGCTGACCTGGTGCGCATGGTCGTTGCCCACCGCCTCGTTGCCCTTCATGTACATGTACTTCGCGCCGAGCACGACATCCGGCCTGACCCGCCACAGCCCGCCGGTTTCCGCCATCCACACGCCGGCATCGTTGAACGAATTGCGCACGGTGGTCACCAGCGCATTCGCGGTCACGACACCGAAGTCGTAATGCATCCCCACGCCCCAGTTGCGCACGCTGGTGGACGGCACGCCGGGCGCGGGCCCGTACTTCTCGTTGGTATAGGCCGCGCCCGCGCCGAACGGCCCCATCTCGTAGTTCACCCCGGCGCTGACCGCGTTGTCCGCCCCGACCGATCCAGCCACGCCGCCGAACGCATACATCGCGCCGCCCGAGAAACCCGCCACCGTCGGCGAACTGTACTTGACCGAATTCGCGATCGGCTTGCTGCCGGCGGTGCGGTCCCAGTCGAACGCACCGGTCGGATTGTCCGGAAGCGCGAGGCGCTGGAACGGGCCGTTCCGGAAGCCATACAGCCCCGAGATATCCCGTGAGATCGTGTTGCCCTTCGAAAAGAGGGAATCCACCATGAAGTCATACTGATTGCCCAGCGTGATGCTGCCGAACCGGTCGCTCGCGAGGCCGACGTACGCATTGCGGCCGAAAATCCCGGTTCCGACGATACTGCCGTTCGCCATCGAGAACTGGTTCACGAGCGCGAAGATCGCGCGATACCCGCCGCCGAGATCCTCCGTGCCGCGAAAGCCGAACAGATTGGGCGCGAAGATGCCGTCGTCGAACTTGACGTTCTTTCCTCCGCCTTCGTTGCTGACATAAGAAATGCCCGCATCGATCAGACCGAACATCGTCACGCTGCTCTGCGCCCACGCGCCCTGCGCCACGGCAAGCAACGCCACCGCTCCAAACCCGAGTTTCATTTCGTCTCCGTCTTTTTTATGTCAATGCGAGCCCGCCTTCCGCTGCGTGGCGAATGCCCGCTCCATGCTCGATATGCAAACTGCATCGATCAGGCCGATAAACCGGCACCTTAAACACGATCAGTCATACTGATTAATTGATACGAAACACATCGTCCAAACCCGAACCGCGTTGCCTTTCCGCCCCGGAACGCGCGAATCACGCGCCGCGAACGACGACCCTCGCAGCGGCATCCACCTCGACCGCCACGGCCTCCAGCGCCGCGCCGGCACAAGGTCCGTCGATACACACCCCATCATCGAACCGGAACAGCGCGCTGTGATGGGCGCACATCAACACCTGCGACCGATAACAGGAAACACGCCCCGGCTCGAAATCGAGCGGCACCGAGAAATGCGGGCAACGGTTCACATACGCCCATGCCTGTTCGCCGCGTCGCACGACGATCACGGGACGCCCGATGCATGCGTCGTCGAGGACCCGCGCGCCGCCGTCAGGCACGTCGGACAATCGGCAGAGTGGTTGCGCTTCCATCGCTCACACCCGCTGCTCGGGGTTGCCGAGGCTCCAGTCCCACGGACGCACTTCCACGCGCGCGAACAGCCCCTCCTTCACGTACGGGTCGTTGCCGACGAACCGCATCACCGCCTGAATGTCGTCGGCCTCCACGACGAGCAGCGTTCCGTTCATCGTGTCGCCCTGCGGGTCCAGCGTCGGGCCGCCGAGCCGCACGACCACGCCGTGCTGCGCGCCGGCGCGCAGGTAACGCCGATGAATCGGCCGCACGCGGTCGCGCACGTCGCGCATGCCCGGCTGGTCCGTCGCAAATACCGCAAAGAATCGCGCCATGTCGATCAGCTCCGGTCGAGGGCGAACGTGTGGCGATGCCGCACGGAGCAGCGCACGCGCGAACCCGGCGTGCGGTCGAAGCCGGCGATGCGTCGCCCGGCCGGCCCGGCATCGCGGTCACGATGGTCATGGTTCATGTGTATCTCCATCGACGCGTCGAGCCGCTCACTGCGGCGCGCGTCCCTCCCAGGCATGCTGAAGCAGCGCGCGAATCGCCGTGCGCTCGATCGGCCGTGGATTCGCATACGGATTGCGGCACGCAAGGTCGGCCGCTTCGTCGAGGCCCGTCTCGGGCATCCCGAGATCGGCGAGCGCCGGCGCGATGCCGAGCCGCGCGTTCAGCCCGAACAGCAGCGGGCCCGCCTCGGCCGCCTCTCGTCCGCCCAACGCGCGCGCGACACGGCGCAGCGCATCGGGTGCGGCCGCATGGTTGTAGTGCGCGGTATGCGGCAGCATCGCCGCATGCGTCTGCGCGTGCGGCAGGTTGAAGGTGCCGCCGAGCGTGTGGCAGAGCTTGTGGTGCAGCGCCATGCCGACCGCGCCGAGACAGGTTCCCGCGAGCCATGCGCCGTACAACGCGCGGCTGCGCATCGCGCGGTCGGCCGGATCGCGCACCACGCCGGGCAACGCTTCGCCCAGCGCGCGGATCGATTCTTCTGCCATCAGGCTGATCACCGGGTTCGCGTCTTCCGCATACAGCGCCTCGACGGCATGGGCCATCGCATTGACGCCGGACGCCGCCGAAATGCCCGGCGGCAGCGACAACGTCAGCGACGGGTCGTAGAGCACGGTGCGCGGCAGCACGCGCGCGTCGCGCCCGGTGCGTTTCAGCCGGCCTTCCGTGAGCCCGAAGATCGGCGTCATCTCCGAGCCGGCGTACGTCGTCGGCACGGCCAGGATCGGCAGCGACGATTCGAGCGCGATGGCCTTGCCCAGCCCGATCGTCGAACCGCCGCCGATCGCGACGCAACAGTCCGCGCCCCGTTCGGCGGCCATCGCGCGAGCGGCGCGCGCAACCTCGACCGGCACGTGCATGACCGCCTGCGCACAGATGCCGGCCGCACGCTCGCCCAGGATCGCCTGCACGCGCTCGGCCAGGGGCTGCTGCTCGGGCGTCGACAGGATGAGCGCGCGGCGGGCGCCGAGCGTCGCCAGCTCGTCCGGCAGCCTGTCGAGCGCGCCCCATTCGAACACCACGCGCGAAGGGCTGCCCTGATAGACGAAGCGATCCATGACGAGCCTCAGCGCTTGAAGTGCGGCGGCACGTTGCCGTCGACGTTGACCCACACCGAGCGCGCTTCCGTGTAGTCGTGCATCGCCTCGAAGCCCATCTCGCGGCCATAGCCCGACTTGCCGACGCCGCCGAACGGGCTGCCCGGGTTGACGCGCTTGTAGCAGTTGATCCAGCACATGCCCGCGTGGATCCGCGATGCCATCCGGTGCGCACGCGAGAGGTCCTTCGTCCAGAGGCCGCTGCCGAGCCCGTATTCGGTCGCGTTCGCGATGTTCAGCGCTTCGTCGTCGCTGCCGAAGCGCAGCACGGTGACGAACGGGCCGAACACTTCCTCCTGCGCGACGCGGTCGGCCGCGCTTCGCGCCTCGATGACCGTCGGGCGCACGTAGTAGCCATTGGCGAGCGCCGGGTCCTGCGGCGCGCTGCCGCCGGTGAGCACGCGGCCGCCCTGCTCGCGCGCCACGTCGACGAACGACAGCACGCGCTCGAGGTGCTGCTTCGAGGTCAGCGGGCCCATTTCGGTATCGGCGTCGAGCGGGTTGCCGACGCGGATCGACGCGGCGAGCGCGACGAATCGCTCGAGGAACGCATCGGCGATACGTTCGTGCAGCACGAGGCGCGAGCCCGCGATGCACGCCTGCCCCTGGTTGTGGAAGATCGCCCACGCGGCGCCGTTGATGGCCGCATCGAGATCCGCGTCGTCGAAGACGATGTTCGCCCCCTTGCCGCCGAGTTCGAGCTGCACGCGCTTCAGGTTGCCCCGCGACGCCTCGACGATGCGGCGGCCGGTCGCCGTCGAGCCCGTGAACGCGATCTTGCCGACGCCCGGGTGTTCGGCGAGCCGCTGGCCGGCCGTATGGCCGTAGCCGGGGACGATGTTGACGACGCCGGCGGGAAACCCGACCTCGGCCATCAGCTCGACGATGCGCAAGGTCGACAGCGGCGTGATTTCCGACGGCTTGAGCACCACCGTGTTGCCGGCGGCCAGCGCCGGGCCCATCTTCCAGCTCGTGAACATCAGCGGAAAATTCCACGGCACGATCTGGCCGACGACACCGATCGGCGCACGCTGCACGTAGTTCAGGAAGCCGGTTTCGACGGGTATCACCGAGCCTTGCAGCTTGTCGGCCATGCCGCCGAAGTAGCGGAAGCAGGCCGCCGTGCGCGGTACGTCGAGCGCACGCGAATCGCGGATCGGGTGGCCGGTGTCCAGCGATTCGAGTTGCGCGAGTTCTTCCGCGTTGGCCTCGATCGCGTCGGCCAGGCGCAGCAGCAGCCGGCCGCGTTCGGCGGCCGGCAAGGCCGACCACTTGGGAAACGCGCGGGCCGCCGCGTCGACGGCGAGATCGACGTCCGCGGCGGTGGCCGCCGCGATGCGCGCGATGACCGATCCGTCGTGCGGATTCAGCACGTCGATCGTGCCGCGCTCGACGGCGTCGACGAAGCGCCCGTCGATGAAGAGTTGGGTTTGCATGAATCGTCCTCGGTATGGGCTGAAACGGAACCGCAAGCGCAGCTCAGAACGCGATCGGATACGGCGCAAGCTCGCCGCTCTCGTAGCGCCGCGGCAGGTCGGGCGTGGCGTTCTCCCAGACCAGCAGCATCGAGCGCTTCGTGGAGTAGCCCTGATGCCGGATGTCGGCTGGCATCGCGCAGATGTCGCCGGCGCGCATCGTGACGCGCGCCCGCGGCGCGCCGGTGTTCTTGTCGCCGATGTCCCACACGATTTCATCGGACAGTTGCAGGAACCACTCGACGCGGTCGTTGCCATGGAACACCGGCAGGATGAATTCCTCGGTGGTCGGGCAGAACAGGCTGCGCCCGCACACGGACGTGACCGACGGATTCCACGTGACGTCCGAGCGCGACAGGTACTTGAACAGGTTGAACGCGTGCAGCTCGCCCTCGAAGCCCGGCTCGGCATGCACGTCCGGCTCGTCCTGCGCGACGTCGAGGAACGCGCGGTTGACCGGCAGGTCGTCGCGCAGCGGCGAGTCGCCTTCGAGGCCCGGCATGCGGCGCGTCGCGATGCGCGTGCGCTCGATCGCCGCGCCGTTGTCGCCGTGCTTGCGCCCGAATGCCGAGCCCGTTTCCTCGGGCGCCGCGAACGGATCGAAGCCCGCGTTCGTCCAGTCGTGCAGCATCGCCTTGAAGGTCGCCATGATGGTGGGCGTCTCGAAGGTCTCGGTGTAGTCGACGCCGGCGTCCTTCAGGATGCCGTTGAAGGTGCCCGCGTAGATGTCGACCTTGCCGTAGTGATTGCGCGTGCCGAACACGTGGTCGAAATTCACCCAGCCGTAGAAGAAGCCCCATGCCACGTCGCGCATCATCGCGCGCAGGAAGGCGTCCGCCGGGATCGCGTGGGTGCGCGTCCGGCCTTTCGCGGGCCAGCTGATCGTCACGAAATATTCGTCGCGCCGGAACGCGAACTCGCCGAGCCGGAAGCCGCGGTAGCCGGTGACGGCATCGGCTTCGGTCGACCGCACCAGATCGGCGGCGAAGCGTGTGGAAGGGTCGAGGGTTTCGAGGGTGGCCATGACGTGTCTCCTGGGATAGTCGAATGAGGTCGGACGAATCAGTGCAGGCAGATGTCGGCCCACTTCTGCACGGACAGCTCGCCAAGCATGGTCTGCACGAGCGCGACGCCCGGCCGGCTCGCGGCGAAGCGGTATGCGCAGCCGGCCGGCAGCAGCGCCTGATGGCCCTTGCGCAGCACGACGTGCCCCATCGGGCGGCCGGCCGGCTGCGTGCCGGCGCTGACGGTGCCCTGCCCTGACGTCGGCGGCGTATCGAGCTTGATGAAATCGATCCGGACTTCGCCGTCCATCAGGATCGCGAACTCGTCGTGCGCGCAGGCGAACCACGGCGATTCGCCGTCGGTTCTCAGCACTTCGATCACGTATTCGAGGTTCTTGCCGGCGACGACCTTTTCATAAGGGGCCGACTTCGACGCCACCTCGAAGACGTTCGAGAAGGCGTAGTGCTGCGCGCTGCCGCTGGTGATTTCGATCTCGCCCTTCCGGTAACTGTCGAGCGAGCCAAAGACGGTGTGGAATGCCGTGTCGGTCATTGCTGTCTCCTGAGTTGAACTGCTTGTTGGATTCAACTCTAGGGGCAACGAACCATCGCAACAAGGCAACGGACGGCGATTACGGCATTCGCGTTTCGCGAATAATCGCGCGGGTCAGCGCACCCAGCCGCGCTCCAGCAGCGGACGATCCCACGGCGATTCGTCGCCGATGTATTCCGCGAGGAATTCGACCAGGGCCTTCACCTTCAACGCCTGGCGCTGCGTGGCCGGATAAACGGCGGCAAAGCTCAGCGGCGCGAGCTGGTAGTCGGTGAGGATCGGCACCAGCCGGCCCGCGACGAGCGCGTCGCTCGCCACGAGCGTCGGCAGGCAGACCACGCCGCCGCCGGTCAGCGCGTACTCGCGCAGCAGGTGCACGGAGTTCGAGCGGATCATGCCGGGCAGCTCCATTTCGACGACCTCGTCGCCGCGCGTCATGGTCCAGCGGTTGCGGGACGGATAGCCCGAATACAGCGCGGTGGTGTGCTGCAGCAGATCGCGCGGATGTTGTGGCGCAGCATGCGCGGCGAGGTAGGCGGGCGATGCGCAGAAGAGACGCCGGACCGTGAACAGCCGCCGCTCGATCAGCGATTCGGAAATCGGCGGGAAGATCTGGAAGGCGATGTCGAACCCTTCCTCGACGGGGTCCACCACGCGATCGTTGACGATGACGTCGATCTGGATGCCGGGGTAGCGCCGGTTGAATTCCATCAGCGGCGCGCCGAAGTGATCGAGCGCGAAGCCGGGCAGCATCTGGATGCGCAGCCGCCCGGTCGGCGTGGCGCGCAGCTCGCGCATCTGGTCGGTCAGTTCGTTGACGCGCCCCACCACCTCCGCGCACTCGCGATAGAACGCCTCGCCCACTTCGGACAACCGCACGTGGCGCGTGCTGCGATGGAACAGCGGCGCGTTGACGAACTTCTCGAGCTGCTGGATGCGGTTCGTCACCACGGAGCTGGTCACGCCGAGCTGCCGCGCCGCCTCGGCGAAGCTGCTCGCCTCCGCCACCCTGACGAATGCCTCGATGCTCAGAAACCGGTCCATGCCGCGCCCTTTATCGCCAGCGATACCGGCAGTCTACCCGTGCCGGCAACGGGCTGTGTCATGCGGGAGGCGTCACAGTGTCCCCCGCGCGATGTCAATCGATGACAATGCCGACGACACCCGATGACGCCGCCGCGCACGCGCGAGCCCTACCGCGGCTGCTTGCCTGCCGCCAGCTCCGGCGGCACCGCCACGCGGCGCTGCAGCACGGCCGGCGCGGTTTCCTTCAGCAGCAGGCTGACCAGGATACCCAGCATGACCGCGCACATCGGCAGCCACAGAATGTTCTGGATGCCGAAGTGTGCGGCGACGTAGCCGCCCATCGCCGGCGCGATGCCGCCGCCGAAAATCTCGCCGACGCCGACCACCACGCCGATGGACGTCGACACGAGCCCCGCGGGCGCGGCTTCGGTCGCCACCGGGCCGGACAGCAGCGACACCAGGCCGAGCGTGCAGAACGACGCGGCGAACAGGACCCCGAACAGCGCGAGCGGCTGCGGGCCGAGGCCGCGGAACACGTAGAGCATCGCGGCCGTTCCCGCGAAGCCCGCGATGCTGGCGAGGCGACGGCCGATCAGGTCGGACAGGCCCGGCAGCCCGAACTGCCCGAGGAAGCCGCCGAAGCCGATCGCCGACACGACGAGCCCCATCTTCTGCGTGCCGAGCGACAGGTAATCGGTCAGGTACAGCGGCAGCAGCGCGCCGAGCACGAACACGCCGGTCATCGCGCAGCACAGGGCGGCCATCGCCACGAGGATGTTGCGGCTCCTGAGCACGTGGCCGAGCGAGGCGGGCGCCTGTTCCGCCGCGACCGCCTTCGTCACCTTCGGCTCGCGGATCACGCAGAACATCGCCGCGCCGAGGATCAGGCCGGGAATCGCCACGAGCGCGAAGACCCAGCGCCACGACATGACGCCGAGCAACTGGGTGGCGATGATCGGCGACAACGCCAGCCCGAACAGCGCGAAGCCGCTTTGCTGCAGGCCGAGGTTCAGGCCGCGCCGGCGCGGATGCGACGCGTCGGCCGTCGCGGCGAAGCTCGTCGGGCAGAACGAGCCCTCCGCGACGCCCATCAGGCCGCGAATCGCCATCAGGCCGAGCAGGCCGCCCGCGAGCCCCGAGAAGCCCGACAGCAGCGAGAACGCGACGATCGCGGGAATCAGCACCTTCCTGCGCCCGATCCTGTCCGAGATGCCGCCCATCAGCGCCGCGAAGATGCCCCACGACAGCCCGAGCACGCCGATGCAGTTGCCGACGTCCTGCGCGTTCAGGTTCAGGTCCTTCATGATCGAAGGGAACAGCGGCGCGATGAGCCAGCGGTCGAGGCCGACCAGCCCGAAGCCGAGCGCCAGCAGCGCGACCGCCTTCCACTCATAGGAGGTATCCCACTCGTTTGCTTTCATTTCCGTCTCCGTGAACGCAGGTCCGCCTGCGCGCGCCGAAGCGCCTGCGCATGAGCCAGGTTCGATGTCGTTTGGGTGCGACGCGAATCGCGAGGAAGTGCCGGCCGCCGTTCGGGTTCGAGGCGTCGAGTCCGGTCAGCCGACGCCGCCAAGATAGGGGGAACGCCGGCCGTCGGGTATCGAACAACCGGCGAACGCGCCATTCGCGAAATGCGAATAATCGGGAGGGATGGGCCGGAAGCGCCTGCAAGGAAGCGCGGAGCGGGAGGGCGACGCGTTGAAACGGCGCGCGTTCGCGCGTTACGGGGGATTCCCTCATGGACATCGGGAAATCCGCGGCCGCCGCCCGTGCGAAGCGGGTAACGTCCGGCGTTTGCGCAGGCGGCGGCCGGCCGGGGCGGCTAACGGGGCCGACTCATCCGTCGCCGCCCACCGGCGCGCGCCCCTCTCTTGCGCGGCCCTTCCTGCCGAACAATGCCGCCAGCGCATTGCGGTCCGCTTCCAGCTGAATCCGCATGTGCTGGAGGAACACCCGCGCGTTCTCCGACAGCGGCGTGCCCGGCCGAAACACCAGCACGCCCGTGAAAGCGACCTCGATATCGAACGGCCTGACGACGAGCCCGCGCCGCACGAAGTCGAGCGCGACGAGCGGGTGGGCGAGCCCCACGCCCACCCCCGCCAGCGCGAGTTCGCAGACGGTATGCGAGTACGGCGTCTCCACCAGCGGCTTCAGCACGACACCGCGCCCGCGCAGCTGGGTCTCGAGCCGCAATCGCGTGCTGTCCTCCGGATTCAGCGCGATGAACGGCGTCTGCGGCAGATCCTCGGCGCGGATCAGGCTCCTGGCCGCGAGCGGGTGCCCCGCATTCATCACGGCCACCGCCGGAATGCTGACGAACGCCGAGTGCTCCAGCCCGGCCATCGACATTTCGTCGGACATCAGCCCGAAATCCACCTGCCCCGCCGACACCTTCTCGTGCACCTCGCGGGAGCTCATCACCTGCAGCGAAATCTGCACGTCGCGCGCGGCCGCATCGAACGATGCGATCACGCGCGGCAGGAAGCCGGTGCCGAGCGCGGGCAGCGACGCGATCGCGAGGCGCCCCAGTCCGTACGAACGCAGGCTGCGGATCCGGTGCTCGATCACCTCGAAGCCGAGAAAGTAGCGGTCCACGTCGCGCATCAGCGCCACGGCTTCCTGCGTCGGCACGAGGCGGCTGCGCACGCGCTCGAACAGGCGGAACCCGGCCATGCTCTCGAGCCGGCGGATCGACTGGCTCACCGCCGGCTGCGAAATCTCCAGCACGCCGGCCGCCTTGCTCGTGCTCCCGGCGTTCATCACCGCCCGGAACACCTCGATATCCCGCACGCTCATCTATAACTCCGGCTTATCGACCTAATTATTTCCGATGTTGCTTCAATCCGGCGCGAAAGTAAAACTTCATCGCATCCAACCTGCCAGCCACGGAGTTCCGACCCGCATCATGACCACCACCACCCCGCTTCCCCCGCAACCGTTCCGCAGCCTGTCGCCCGCCGTCATGCGCGCGTCGACCGTCGTGTTCGATTCGCTCGACGATTTCGCGCGCCGCAAGGAGCGCCAGCCCGACGGCTACAGCTACGGCATCACCGGCACGCCCACCGCGCGCGAGCTGGAACGCCGCATCGCCGCGCTCGAAGGCGGCGCGCACTGCGTACTGGCGCCGTCCGGGCAGGCCGCGCTGATGACGGCCGTGATGGGCTTCGTCCGCGGCGGCGATCATCTGCTCGTGTCCGCCGCGTGCTACGGGGCGCTCAAGACCTTCGCGCAGAAATGGCTCGCCATGTTCGACGTGGAAGTCGAACTGTACGAACCGGCGATCGGCGCCGGCATCGAGCGATACGTGAAGCCGAATACGCGCATGATCTGCATGGAATCGCCGGGCACGGTGACGATGGAGATGCCCGACATTCCGGCGATCGTCGACGTCGCGCGCCGTCGCGGCGTCATGACGATGATGGACAACACGTGGGCCAGCCCGCTCGCGTTCCGTCCGCTCGAACACGGCGTGGACCTGAGCGTCGAAGCGGCCACCAAGCTGTTCGGCGGCCACTCCGATCTGCTGCTCGGGGCGATCAGCATGAACGATTTCGGCTACTACGAAACATTGCGCGAGACGCAGAGCATCCTGGGCCAGCAGGCGAGCCCGGACGACTGCTTCCTCGTGCTGCGCGGCCTCGAAACCCTGAAGGTGCGCTTCGATGCGCAAAGCGCGGCGGCGCTGCGCGTCGCGCAGTTCCTCGAATCGCATCCGGCCGTTCACAAGGTGCTGTTCCCGGCGCTGCCGTCCGACGCGGGGCACGCGATCTGGAAACGCGATTTCTCCGGCAACGGCTGCCTGTTCTCGCTGATGCTCGAACCCGCGCCGGAAGCGGCGTTCACCGCTTTCTTCGATGCGCTGCGGTGTTTCGCGATCGGCGCGAGCTGGGGCGGCGTCCACAGCCTCGCCGCGTACTACCCGGCGGCGCTGCAGGCGCAGCGTTCGTTCCCGCTGACCGACCGGCCCATCGTCCGCCTGTCGATCGGGCTCGAGGCGCCCGAGCTGCTGATCGACGATCTGTGCGCCGGCCTCGCGGCATTCACCGACGCCAGGCACCGCACGGCGTGACGCCGTGATCGCGCAACCCACAGCCCCCCAAGGAGACATCATGAGAAAAGTTACCCCACTCGCGCTGGCCAGATGCCTGGCCGCATTCGGCATGACGGGCCTGCTGGCGCTGTCGAGCGTCGATGCGGGCGCGGCGGACCTGCTCGCGGCCGCGCGGGCCAGCGGCACGCTGCGCGTGGCGAACACGCAGAGCAGCCCGCCGTGGACGCTGCTGGACGATCACAACCAGCCGGCCGGCTATGACGTCGAAGTCGCACGCGAAGTCGGAAAGCGCATCGGCGTGAAGCAGGTCGTCTTCATCGCCGACGCATACAAGAACTTCGTCGAAGGGCTCAAGTCCGGCAAATACGATCTCGTGATGAACGACCTGACGCCGACGGCCGAGCGCGGCAAGCAGGTCGATTTCGCGAGGCCGTACGGCGTCGAGGATTTCCGCATCTTCGTGCGTGCCGACAACGCGAACATTCACGGGCAGGCCGACCTGAAGGGCAAGCGGGTCGGCGTGACCACCGGTTCGACCAACGAGGCATGGGCGCGCGCGCACCTGAAGGACACCGACATCCGCGCGTACGACAACGGCGGGCTCGTGTTCAACGACCTCGGCAGCGGCCGCCTCGACGCGGTCATCATCTCCCACTTCGGCGGGATGAAATACGCCAACGTGAATCACCTGCCGGTCAAGGAAGTCGGCGAGCCGCTGATCTACCAGCTGTCCGCGCCGGCGCTCGCGAAGGGGCAACCGGCCCTCCTCGCCGCCGTCGACAAGGCGATCGACGACATGACGGCCGACGGCACGCTCGAACGGCTCGCGAAACGCTGGGTCGGCCCGGGCTACGACATGCTCGGCAGCATCGCCAGGGCGAAGGCCCAGAAGGAGTAACGCATGTTCGATCTCTTCATGCGGTCGCTGCCGCTGCTCGAAAGCGCGGTGACGATGACCGTGTTCCTCGGCCTCGCGTCGTTCGCGCTCGGGTCGGCGCTGGGGCTCGCCGTCGCGCTCGCGCGGGTGTCGTCGATCCGGGTGCTGCGCGGCATCGCGTTCGCGTACGTGTCCGTCTTTCGCGGCACGCCGCTGCTCGTGCAGATCCTGCTGATCTATTTCGGGCTGCCGCGCTACGGCATCACGCTCGATCCGGTGCCGGCCGCCCTGCTCGCGCTGACGCTCTTTTCCGCCGCCTACCTCAGCGAGAACTTCCGCTCCGGGATCAACGCGGTCGATCGCGGCCAGTGGGAGGCCGCGCATTCGCTCGGCATGAGCTACTGGAAGATGATGTGGCGCGTGATCCTGCCGCAAGGGCTGCGCATCGCGATTCCGCCCGTCGGCAGCCGCATGATCGCGCTGATCAAGGACACGTCGCTGGCGTCCACGATCACCGTCGTCGAGCTGACCCGCGTGGCCGACCAGGTCGGCGCATCGACCTTCCGCTACCTGGAGATGTTCCTGATGGTCGGCCTGATCTACTGGGTCATCAACCAGATCCTGACGATCGTCCAGACAATTTTCGAAGGCCGGGTGTCGAGGCGTTTCCAATGAATACCACCATGCATACCATCGTCGTTCAGGGGCTGACCAAGTCCTTCGGCGCCAACGCGGTGCTGCGCGGCGTCGACTTCAGCGTTGCGCGCGGGGAAGTCGTCGTCCTGATGGGGCCGTCCGGCTCCGGCAAGACCACGCTCCTGCGCTCGCTGAATTTCCTGGAACTGCCCGATGCGGGCACGGTGTCCGTGTGCGGCATCGGGATCGAGCGCACCGGCGGCGGCGCGCTGTCGCGCGACGAGCGCAAGCGCGTCAACGCGATCCGCCGGCGCACGGCCATGGTGTTCCAGTCGTTCAACCTGTTTCCGCATCGCACCGCGCTGGAAAACGTCATCGAAGGGCTCGTGAGCGTCAAGGGCATGAGGAAGGACGAAGCGGCCGAACGCGGCCTGCGCCTGCTCGATCGCGTGGGCCTCGCGCACAAGGCCGGCGACTATCCCGCGCGACTCTCCGGCGGCCAGAAGCAGCGCGTGGCCATCGCCCGCGGCCTCGCGATGGAGCCCGAGGTGATCCTGTTCGACGAACCGACCTCCGCGCTCGATCCGGCGCTGCGGGAAGACGTGCTCGCGGTGATGCGGGAGCTGGCCGGCAACGGGATGACGATGCTGGTCGTCACGCACGAAGTGCGGTTTGCGCAGGACGTCGCCGATCGCGTGGTGTTCATGGAGAACGGCGTGGTCGTCGAGGACACGACACCCGCCGAGTTCTTCACGGCCAGCACCCATCCGCGCGTGCGCCAGTTCCTCAATCTCATCGAAACCTGACGCACGCGTGGCCGGCGGCGCCGCCACCGGCGGCCACGCTGCCCAATTAATCAGTTAAACGAAACATATCGAACCAAGGAGACGCAAATGAACCGCCGGCAATTCTTCCCCGTGTTTGCCGCGCCGCTCGCCGGCGCGCTGCCCTCGATCGCGCGGGCGGCCAGGGCAAGGGACCGCGTGATCGTGATCGGCAGCGGCATCATGGGCGCATCGATCGCCTATCACCTCGCGCGGCGCGGCGCCGAGGTCACGCTCATCGAGAAGGATGCGCCGGCATCCGGCACCACGCGCAATTCGTTCGCGTGGATCAATGCGAACAACAAGGCGCCGTATTCGTATTACGCCCTGAACTACGAAGGCATCCTCGGATGGCGCCGCCTTCAGCTCGAAATCGGGCCGTCGCTGCAGATTCAATGGGGCGGCGGCATCGCGTGGTGCGGCGCGGACCGCAAGCAGATCGACCGGCTCCACGACACGACTGCCCAGCATCAGCCGTGGGGCTATCCGATCCGCAACATCACGCGCGACGACCTCGAGCGCCTGGTGCCCGGCGTGCACGCCGGCGAGTTCGGCACGGGCTGGCATTCGACCATCGACGGGACGCTCGACCCGGTGGCCGCCACGCTGGCGCTGGTCCAGGCCGGCATCCGTGCCGGCGTCACGCTGACGAAAGCCGACGTATCGACGATCGATTTCGACGGCGATCGCGCAACCGGCGTGACCACGAACAAGGGGCCGTTCTTCGCGGATCACGTCGTGATCGCGGCCGGGAACGACTCCACGCGGCTCGGCGCGCAGGCCGGCATTCCTGTCCCGCTCCGCATGTCGAAGGGCATTCTTGCCCACAGCACGCCGATGCCGCCGCTCGTGCATCAGGTCCTGATGCCGCCCGGCCTCGACATCAAGCAGAACCCCGACGGGCGCATCGTCGCCGGCTCGAACTTCGGCGACACCGGCACGCTGGCGCCCACGCCGGAACTCGGCGCGAAGCTGCTCCAACGCGTCACCGACGTGCTGCCGGAGACCCGGGGCATCGAACTCGACTACATGACGCTCGGCTATCGTGTGCTGCCGCGCGACGAATATCCGATCATGGGCCGCGGCCGCCAGTACCGGAACGTTCACGTCGCCGCGATGCACAGCGGCATGACGTCCGCGCCGGCCATCGGCCAGTTGTTCGCGATCGAGGTGCTCGACGGCGTCGAGACGGCGCAGCTTCAGGATTTCCGCCCGCAACGCTTCTATTCGTGAATCCGCCGCCGGCCGGCCGGCCTGGCCGCGCCGGCCCCGGCAGGCGCACGATCTCGCCGCAAGAAAATCGAATTCTCCCATTCCACACATTGCGAAAACGTTATTCCATATCAAGCTGAACCGACAGCCAACTTTGGATCCTTTTTCCCGCCTGTCCCCCGTATCATTTCTTCCATTCCGAAAGAAAAGAGCAAGAGAAGGACATGAGCGAACCCACCCCGCTGCACTACCTCGACTACGCCGCCACGACGCCCGCGGACCCGCGCGTGATCGAAGCGATGACCGCCTGCCTCGGCTTCGACGGCATCTTCGGCAATCCCGCGTCGAATTCTCACGCCGCCGGCCGGCTGGCGCGCGACAAGGTCGAGCGCGCACGCGCACAGGTCGCCGCGCTCATCGGCGCGGACGCCGACGAGATCGTCTGGACGTCCGGCGCGACCGAATCGAACAACCTCGCGCTGAAGGGCCATGCGGAAACCGCGACCGGCAAGCGCCACCTGGTCACGAGCCGCATCGAGCACAAGGCGATTCTCGACACGATGGCGAACCTGTCGACGCGCGGCATGTCGGTCACGCTGCTGACGCCCACGCGCGACGGCGAAATCACGCCCGATGCGGTGGCCGCCGCGATCGGCCCCGATACGGGCCTCGTGTCGCTGATGCTCGTGAACAACGAACTCGGCACGCTGACGGATATCGGCGCCATCTCCCGCATCGTGCACGCCGCGGGCGCGCTGCTTCACGTCGACGCCGCGCAGGCGCTCGGCAAGACGCCGATCGACGTGCGCGCGCTCGGCATCGACATGCTGTCGATGTCCGCGCACAAGGTGTATGGCCCGAAGGGCATCGGCGCGCTGTTCGTGCGCCGCGACATCGCGGCCCGGATCGCCCCGCAGATTCACGGCGGCGGCCACGAGCGCGGCCTGCGCTCGGGCACGCTCGCGACGCATCAGATCGTCGGCATGGGCGTGGCCTGCGAACTCGCCGCTGAAAAGCTCGCCGGCGAAGCCGCGCGGATCGCGGCGCTCGGCGCGCGCCTGACGAACGCGCTGGCCGCGCTCGGCGACGTCACGCAGAACGCAGCCGCGGCGCGCCGCATTCCGCACACGCTGAGCCTGACGGTGAATGCGCCCGGCTTCTTTCCGTTCATGCTCGGCGAGGCGCTTGCGGTGTCGTCGACCTCCGCATGCAACTCGACCAGCGGCGCGCCTTCGCACGTGCTGACCGCGATCGGCCTCGATGCGGAAACCGCCGGCCGCACCGTACGCGTGAGCTTCGGCCGCTTCACGACGGAGCAGGACGTCGATGCCGCGATCGCCGGTTTTCGCAACGCGATCGAGCAGTGTCGCGCGACGGCCGCGAACGGGTTTTCCGCTTCACGGCAGATCACGCCGGCCGACCTGAAGGCGATCCGCAATGCCGGCTTCCGTTCGGTGATCTGCAACCGGCCCGACGGCGAAGGCGCCGATCAGCCGGCGTTCGACGAGATCGCCGCCGCGGCCCGCGAACTGGGCCTCGACGCGCGCTACCTGCCGGTCGAGCGCGACCGGATCGGCGACGCGGAAGTCGATGCGTTCGGTGCGCTGGTCGATACGCTGCAGAAGCCGGTGCTCGCGTACTGCGGAAGCGGCAGCCGCGCCGGCATGCTGTGGAATCGCTGGTCCGCGCGGCGCATGGCCGCCACGCCGGCCTGAACCGGGACACCGTCCGTCACGTCATGCCGCGCCGCCCGCGTTCGCGCACGAAGCCGATGCGTCGATGCTTCAATGCGCTGCCGGGCGGCAACATAGAATGAAACCGCATCGGCAGCGCACGGCGTCTTCCACACGCCATCGCGCGCCATGCGCATCCGGCGCCCTCCAGCCGCACGCAACCGACAGGCGACGCCGCGACGATGCGCGGCCGCGCCGCTACCTCGGATATTCGAGCAGCAAAGCCACCCAGTCGGACGTCGCGGCGCCGTAGCGCGACGCGATGTCGTCGAGCACCCCGGGCAGCACCGCATCGCCGCGCCGCCCTTCCGGCACGACGATGCGTGCATGCGCGGCGCCTGCCGGCTGCGTCCGCAGCCGCAACCCGTGCCGCGATACGATCTCGCGCGCGTCGGCCGTCGCGACGACCCCGCTGCGCCACGTCCGCGCCCACGCATCGGCGGTCAGCGCCACCGGCAACTCGTCGAACCCGTCGTCGACCGGCAGATCGAACGTCTCGTAGCGCCAGAACGCCACCCGGTTCGCCAGCGCCGCCATCGTCGTGCGCGCGCTCAACGCGAACCGGCGGCCGTCGTGTCGATCGCTCCACGCCTGCACGCCGATGTGTCGCGCGGTCTCGCGCGCCGCCGCGGGCCCGGCCAGCGCGCTCACCAATGCAAGCGACGCCGGCAGCGACGCCGACACGCCGCTCGTCGTCATCACGTTGCCGTCCATCACGTAGCGGCGATCGTCGATCCAGGTCGTATCGGCAAAGCGGCGGCGCAGACCATCGCGCGAATACCAGTGGGACGTCGCGACACGGTGGCGCAGCAGGCCGGCGTTCGCGAGCACCTCCGCGCCGTCGCAGATCGCCACCATCGTCGCGCCGCCGGCGGCCTGCTTGCGCAGCCACGCCAGTACCGCCGGGCTGTCCGCGCGATGCAGCGCGGGCACGACGACCGCATCGGCCCCGGCAGGCGTCGCGGCATCGAACCGTTCGAAGGTCGTGTCGGCCAGCATGCGCAGCGCGGGCATCAGCTCGACGGCCCCCGCGTCGGCCGACACGGCGACGACATCCACCGCGCCGGACGCCTTCAGGATCGAATAAGGGACGATGAAATCGGTCGTCTCCGTTCCCGCGTTGTCCGCGACGATCGCGACGAGCGGCCGCGCGCGCCCGTCCTTCGGTGCGGCCGTGGCCCGTGCCGCAGCCGGTGCGTCCACCGTCGCGGCGTACGCGATCGCCGCCGTCCATGCCCACACGCCGGCCAGCGCGCACGCAAGCAGCGCCGCCCATGCGCGCCGCGCATTCCGTCCCGTTCCCGTTCGCATCGCCCGCCCCGCGTCATTCGATTGCACGTCCGGGAAATTACAAGGATCATGCTCGCGGTCACAAGGACAACTCCACCGCACTTCCCGCCATGCCCCAGCCCCCGCAACCGGTACGCGACGTCGTGATCGTCGGCTTCGAAGGCGTCCAGTCGCTCGACATCACCGGCCCGATGGAAGTGTTCGCGGTCGCGAACCGTTACCTGCCGGATCATGCGACGCCGTACCGGCTGACGCTCGCGTCGCAGGACGGAGGCGGCCTCGTCACGCATGCCGGCCTGCGGCTCGCGGGCCCGACCGCGCTCGCGGCGCTGCCCGCGCGGCTCGACACGATCGTCGTCGCCGGCGGCAGCGAAGCGGCGCTGCGGCATGCAGCGTCCGACGCGGGCGTGCTGCCGTGGCTGCGGGCGCGCGTCGCCGACACGCGGCGCATCGCGAGCATCTGCACCGGCGCGTTCGTGCTCGCCGCGGGCGGCTGGCTGGACGGCCGGCGCGCGACCACGCACTGGAACCAGTGTGCGACGCTGCAGGCGCTGCGCCCCGCGATTCGCGTCGAGCCCGACGCGATCTACGTCAGCGATCCGCCCTTTCATACCTCGGCCGGCGTGACGGCCGGCATCGACCTGTGCCTCGCGCTCGTCGAGGCGGACTGCGGCACGCCGACCGCCGTCGCCGTCGCGCGCGAACTCGTCCTTTTCATGCATCGCCCCGGTGGGCAGGCGCAGTTCAGCGTCGGACTCGGCACCCTGGCCGGCGCAACGCCGCGCATGCGCACGCTGCTCGCCGAGATCGCCGACGATCCGACCGGCGATCTCGGCGTCGCCGCGCTGGCCGCGCGCATGCACATGAGCGAGCGGTCGTTTGCGCGCAACTTCCTCAGGGAAACCGGGCGATCGCCCGCGCAATTCGTCCTGGCGGCGCGGGTCGAGCGCGCGAAGGCGCTGCTCGAACGGGCCGACTGGCCGCTCGAACGAATCGCCGAGCGGTCGGGATTCGGCAGTGTCGACGCGCTGCAGCGCGCGTTCGCGAAGCAGGTGGGCGTATCGCCGCGCGACTATCGCGCACGCTTCGGCGCGCGACGCCACGGGCAGCCGGCAGCGTAAGCCGTCCGCAACGGCACGGCGCGCGAAGAAGCTGCGGGGAAAGGTTCGCATCGGGCTACCGGGCCGAATGCGCCCGGCGCCGACACGCGTTGGCCGCGTGGAGATCGGTAGAAATGAATCGGACGGCGGCCGCCGGCGCACATCGTCGCGCCGGCGGCCGGCCGTCATGCCGCTACACCGTTACGTCACTCGTCCTGCTGTTCCTGCTGCGCCTGCACCTGCCGCTGCTGGATGAACTGCCGCACGTCGCTCAGCGTCACGCGGCCCGTGTGCTTCGAGTCGATCTCGTCGAAGTGTTTCGACACGAACCCGAGCCCGCTGCTCTGCGCCTGCGCCTTCGTCACCGCCGCGCCGTTGCTCAGCACCGTATTGGCGCCGAGCCGTGCGTCGACGCGCTGCTGCGCCTGCTGCTGCAGCGTCGAGCCGGTCGACGGCAGCACCGGCGCCACCCGCGTGGCGGGAAAGAACGGACCGTCGACACCGCGCCCGCCGTGCGGCAGCTTCACCGGCGCCACCGCCTGCGGCGGCAACGCATGGGCACTGCTCATCACGGCACCGAGGACGATCAACGGAGACATACGCCGCATCAAATTGATTAGGGACATGATCACTCGCATTCAATGGATGAATTGAGGGTTCCTCTGACAAGGAGTCCGTCGCTCAGGGCGCCGCCGCCAGCGTCGTCGCGGCCGTCGCGCCCGGGATGCTGCCGGTCGGCACGCTGGCCGGGTTCTCGTCCGGCCACGGCGGCGGCAGCGTGTGCAGCGTCAGCGCCGTCGGAATCCGCTTGCCGTGATAGAACGTCCTCAGGTCCCGCTTCATCTGCGGCCGGGCGACGTCGTCCAGGTAGATCATGTGGCCGCCCTGGAAGAAGTTCACCTGCAGCTTCGGATTCAGGCCCGTCACCGTCTGCAGCCGCGCGAGTTGCTTCTCGGTGTTGAAGAACGGCGTCGCGAGATCGTGGAAGCCGTTCTCCGAGAGCACGCGAAGCTGCGGGTTGAGCTGCAGCGCGCCGAGCAGATCGGGGATCGTGTCGGGCATCGGCTGGCCGTCGTGCGTGAAGTCCCAGACGCCGATGATGTTGTCGTTCAGCGGCAGGTACGTCGCATTCGGCGCGGTGTAGCCGAGGTAATCCGGCATCTGCGTCGCGAGCGCGTTCGTGAACGGCTGCGAAATCAGGATGTCGGACGGATCGCCGTCGCTCTGCAGGCGCGGATCGGAGTTCGGCAGCGACACGCGTCCGTCATACCGGCCGATCGTCGTGCCGGGCAGGAGGCTCGTGCCGAACGGGTTCGCGTTGAAGTAGCCGCTCAGCGCCTGTTGCGTGAGGCTCGACGGGATCGACCACAGCCTGAGCGTCGCATTGCTCGGGAACACCGGCGTGCCGAGCGCATCCGGAATGCCGAGCTGGCTCAACACCCACGACTGCGAGTACTTCTGCAGCTGGCTGTAGATCAGCGTCGTGAACAGTTCCGTCTGCAGTGCGTACAGTCCCTGGTTCACCGGGGCCGGCGACACCTGGTTGAAGTACGCCGCGACCGCCGCGTAGCCGGGCAGGTAGCCCGCCACGGTATCGGTATCGAGCAGCAGCCCTTCCGTCGACTGCGTGATCGCCACCGCTTCCGTCGCATCCGCGAAGTAGTTCAGGATCGCCGACTGCAGCACGATGCCCGTCAGGTGCACGCCGGCGGATTCGAGCGCGAGCGCGAGCATGTCGGTACGAGGCGTGCCGTACGATTCGCCGTACAGGTAGATCGGCGACGTGCTGCGGCTGTTCACGTTCAGGTAGCGCTGGATGAAATCGCGCATGATGTTCACGTCCGCGTCGGAACCCCAGTATTTCTGGTTGGTGTTCGGCAACACGGCTTCCGACAGCCCGGTTCCGGGCGGGTCGATGAACACGAGGTCGGTGGTGTCGATCAGGCTGTCGGCGTTGTCGACGATCGGATAGTTCGGCCAGTTGTTGCCGAACAGCGGATCGGGCGTGGCCACGCGCGTCGGCGCGAACGAGCCGAGACGCAGCCAGATCGACGACGAGCCGGGGCCGCCGTTATAGACGAACGTGACGGGGCGCGGCTTGCCGTTCTTGCTCGGCGCGGTGTACGCGACATACGACATCGACGCTTCCGCGTTGCCGTTCGCGTCCTGTGCGGTCAGGTGGCCGGTGGTCGTCGTGTAGTTGACGGTCGTGCCGCCGTTTTTCCACTGGTAATGCATGACCGCCGCTTTTTCGGACACCTGCGCGGCGGCCAGGCCGTCGGTCGCATTCATCGAATACGCGACCGGGTCGACGTAAGGCTGGTTGGCCGGCGTCTGGTTGCCGGCCGCTTGCGCACTGGCCTGCTGGCTCGCGGTGGCCTGCGCGAGGCTCGACGCGCCGACGGACGACGAATCGTCGCCGCCGCATGCCGCGAGCGCCAGTGTCATGACGGTCAATGCACCTAGCCCGGCCCACCGGCCGTGACGACCACGGCGGCTGCCGGTACTGCTCCTGTCTGGTTTCATCTCTATCCTTGTGCTGGTTCGGATACCACTTCACAAAGGCCGCCAACGCCTGCGACACGCGCAGGCCGACCCGCCACTCGCGTTGCACGGTCGGCAGTCGGCGGTTGGGGATGGGACTTCTCGGAGACTGAACTTGATACAGACACAGCAAACTGCTGGCGAGAATGGTGCTCGGACGCGCCCCCTGCAGTTTGAACAACTTTTATATAACCAAAATTTACAACAACATCAAAATAGGCGGTGCTGCGCTGCGTTGTCAAAGATCATTCGGATATTAAAAATCCCGCAATGATGCTAACGGCCGGCAGTGTCTGCCAATTGAAAGAAAGGCGGATTATTCGCGATTCGGGCGCCTCATTCGCAATGCTGCGCCGAATACCTTACTTTTTTCGCACCGCCAGGCGGCCTTTACTGCCTTGACGCGGCACGCCGAAAGCCTTCAGATCGACAGGATTTTTCTTTCATTTTAATTATCCTCTATCAATTAATGCAGCACGAAGGCGCGCATAGTCATTCACGCGGAGATTCGATTCAATCCGGTCATTCTTCAATCGCAACAACAGCCCGGATCGCGTCGCCCATAAAATACCGATTACGCCAATTCGAAATGATTTCGGCGGAATTATTTACCCGGATTCCCACGGGCTTTGCCCGGCGAGGCGAGGAGCGAAGGGCGGCGTGCCGCGCGAACGCCCCTCGCCCGCGTTCACGCCGTTACCAGCGCCAGCCGCCCGGCATTGCGATGTCGATCAGCACCGGATCGTGATCCCGCGAAAGCTGACGAGATAGACGCATGCCAGGAAGCCCAGCGTGACGATCGTCAGTCCCGCGGGCATCGTTCTGCTGAAATGGCCGATATTTCCAACAAGCCGGTAGACGCAGAGCACGAAGATGATCGACGTGATGGCGAAGATCGTGCTCTTCGCATTCTTGAGCGAGAAAAGCGCGATCGCGTTCGTGGCGTCCGCTGGCAGGAACATCCACGCAATGGCGACAACCAGGCATGTGACGACAACGGTCGAGACCGCTTTGAGAATCACGGCGGTCGCCTTCATTGCTCGGCCGGGACGGTTCTGCAACCGGTATCGAATTTCAGAATGATCGGTTTGCCAGCTTGATGCGTTTGGGGCGACTGTAGACCATGAAGTCGCCACCACGATTGTGCGCCGACCTCCAGTCGCAGTACGTCTTGTCATGAACTGGCCGGTAGACATCCTTCGCCAGGAACTTCCGAAAGAAGCTGGTGCGTTTGTCGATCGGCTTGTTGACCTCCTCGCCCGCGGGGAGATAACGCCATTCTTCAATCGTCGAGTTCCCGACGCTCAAGTTACTGCTTTTGAAAAAATCGTTGACCGCCGTGGCAAGGGACAGAACCATCCCGTTCCTGTTCCAGTGGCCGAGGTATTGGCTCTTGGAAAGCGAATCGTCGTTGAACGAATAGCTGTCCTTGATGCAGACATAGACGCGGGTAATCCGAACGAGAGGCTCGAGACAGAATGTGTCTCGCATCCCGCCACGAACGTCCTTGACGAAATCGCACCGCGATCACACGAAGAGGGTCGCCAACCGCCCATCGATACCGTCGCAGATTGTCGGTCCATGTCAGTCGCTCCGGCATGATTGGCCTGCCGGCCCCAAAAGGGCAGTTGCAGCACGTCACCGACGAGATGCGCGTGTACGGCAGCGACGGTTCTGCCGGGCGGGTCAGGTCAACCTCGTCTTTGACAAGGAGCACTTCCGCCTCTTTTGCGCCCACATCGGTCGGCCCCACGACCGACACGACACATCGGCCAGGTAACTGCGTGCTCGGTCATGCAGCATCTCCCCATGCCCGCCGACCCGACAATGCCGTTCGAAATGAAGGCTTGTCGAAAGCGATTCGCTCGGCTAGACTGCCCTTCGTCTTTGGGGAGTAGCCTGCTTTCCATCCCCGGAAAGCGAACGCGTCAACACACTCGGCCTGCGGCCGTGGCGCGTTCGGCCTGATCGGCTTGGCGAGACCATGGGCGCATCGCGTCGTTCCTGGTCGGACGTCGGCGGATGCGCCATGGTTCGTCAGCGTCCGACCACGGAGTCCCCATGTTCCCCGCCGCCGTCTCCCCCTGCACCGCCGCCTGCGGAGGTGCCGCATGACCTTCATGTTTCTCGAACTGGCGTTCATGCTGGTCGTCATCCTCATCGCCGCCGAAGTCTTCACGAATGCGCTCGAACACCTCGGCGAACGCCTGAAGATTTCCGAAGGCGTCACCGGTTCGCTGTTCGCCGCCGTCGGCACCGCGCTGCCCGAAACGATGGTGCCGCTGCTCGCGCTGGCCGGCGGCACGGCAAACCGGGCCGTGAACGAGGAAATCGGCGTCGGCGCGATCCTCGGCGCGCCGCTGATGCTCGCGACGCTCACCACCTTCCTGATGACGCTCGCCGTGATCCGTTCGCGCGGGCTGCGCGGCACGATCGCGCCCGAACGGACCGGCTTCGTGCGCGACCTGAATTACTTTCTCGCCGCGTTCTCGCTGGCCACCGCCGCGATGTTCGTCCCGCATCACGCGTGGGCCGTGCGCGCGCTGCTCGCCGCGATGCTGGTCGGGATCTACGTGCTGTATGTGGTGATGACGTTCCGCGCGTCGAACCGGCTCGTCGATGCCGGGCACGGCACCGAAGCGCCGCACACGATGTTCCTGTCGCGCCTCGGCGTGCCGACCAACCTGGCGACCATCGCGCTGCAGTTGCTCATCGGCCTCGCGCTGCTGGTCGGCGGCGCGAAGGGTTTCATTCACGGCGTGGAAGGCGTGTCGAATGCGCTCGGCATCTCGGCGCTGCTGCTGTCGCTGATCATCGTGCCGATCGCGACGGAACTGCCGGAGAAGGTCAACAGCGTGCTGTGGATCCGCCGCCGGAAGGACACGCTCGCGTTCGGCAACATCACCGGCGCGATGGTGTTCCAGGGCACGCTGCTGCCGGCGATCGGCATCATGCTGACGCCGTGGGAGCCGCGCCCCGAAGTGCTGACCGGCGTGATCGTCACGCTCGCGGCGGCCGCGTGGCTGCGCTTCAATGCGCGCACGCGCGGCCTCGCGATCTGGGCGCTGCTCGCGAACGGCGCGGGGTATGCGGGGTATCTGTTCCTGACGTTGAGCCGCTGAGCGTCCCCAGCCGCCGCGATCCCGCTGACGCGGCGCGACCGCAGCATGCCGGCGCGAAGGATGCGCCATCGCCTCGATCGCCCGCGCCGCGCCAGGTGACGACGCCGGCTACGCCGCCAGCCCGTCCGCCGCCAGCGCGGCCTGCACCGCCGGCCGCGCCCGCACCCGCTCGTACCACGCACGCAGGTGTTCATGGCGGGTGAGGTCGATATCCGCGTTGTACACCGACCGCATCCATTCGGCCTTGCCCCAGCCCGTCAGCGCGAACAGGTACGCATCGGCGACGGTGAACGTGTCGCCCGTCAGGAACGTCTTGCCGGCGAGCTGACGGTCGATCCACGCGAAGCGGCTGTCGAGCTTGGTTCTCGCAGGATCGACGTACTTCCCCGCCTGCACCGCGTAGAGCAGCGGAATGAAACCCTTGTGGATTTCCGCCGTGAGGAAGTTCAGCCACTCCATCAGCCGATAGCGGTCGAGCGTGCCGTATGCGGGAGCGAGCCCGGTTTCCGGCCGCCGATCCGCGAGATACTGCGCGATCACCGGCCCTTCGCGCAGCAGCGTGCCGTCGTCGAGTTCGAGCAGCGGCACGTAGCCCAGTTCGGTCACGTCGTAGTAGTTGCGGCCGTCCTCGACGAGATGCTTGCGCGCGTCGACCTTGACGATCTCCGCGTCGAGGCCGCCTTCGCGCAGCACGATGCAGATGGCCTGCGAACAGCTTCCGGGAGCGTGGTAGAGCTTCATGTATTTCCTTCGTGGGTTGTCCGTGTATCGATTCGCCGCGACGCGGACGCTAATATCTCGCATTGGCGCACGGCTGAGAAGACGGCAGTCGTTTGTGCCGTAGTCACAAAAAATTTACCGATCAGGATTTAGCACGATGAAAACGAGTGCGACAGGATGTTCCGTTGAAGAAGCGATGCGCCTGCTCGGCGGCCGCTGGCGGCTGCTGCTGGTGTCGTATCTGCTCGACGGGCCGCGGCGCTTCAGCGACCTGCGGCGCGACATGCCGGGCATCTCGCAGCGGATGCTGACGCTCGACCTGCGCGCGCTCGAGGACGCGGGCCTCGTGCGGCGCACCGTCTACCCGGAAGTGCCGGTGCGGGTCGAATACGATCTGACCGCGGACGGCGACCGGCTGCGGCCCGTGGTCGACGTCATGCGCGAATTCGGGCTGTGGCTGAAGGCGCGCGACGCCGATGCGTCGTGCGATGCCGGCGCGATGCCCGACACCGCGCGCACCCTCGAAACGGCCAGCCACGCTGGCCGGTAATTCCCGACAACCCCCAGGCAGGAACCCCGTACATGGAACTTCACGCCACCGTCGGCGCGGCGACGTCCGATCTCGACGACGACGACAGCTTCGCCAACATCTACTGCCTCGACGCGGAGCAGAACTATTGCTTTTCGCTGTTGCGCTTTCCGGACGATTCCCAGATCGAAGTGATGGTGCGCGACCAGCTCAACTGGCGCGTCGAGGATCTGTCGGTGCGCCTGACGGACGATACGATCGACGTCGAACTCGAACCCGACGTCGCCGCGCAGCTCGACGGCCAGACCCGCTACGTGATTCATCTCGCGCCGGGCGACTACGATCCGGTCAGGCTGCGCGCGGCGCTGAAGGAAATCTTCGTCGGCAAGAGCGGGTATCGCGACGAGCGCACCCGCGACTAGCGGCTCATCCGCACCACCATCGTCGCCTTCGCGATGGCCTCGCCGTGCGCGACGTAGCCGACGACCGCCGGCGTCGCGTCGCGATCGACGGGCAGCTTCGCCGCCCTGAGCGCCGTCAGCGTGATGACGTAGCGATGCGTCTCGCCCGTCGGCGGACACGGGCCGAGATAGCCCGCTCGGCCGGTGTCGTTCTTCATCGCGACGGCGCCCGCCGGCAATCGCGCGGCGTCGTTGCCCGACCCGCGCTCGATGCCGCCGGCCGACGCCGGAATGTCGGCGACGACCCAGTGCCAGAATCCCGACCCGGTCGGTGCGTCGGCGTCGAACATCGTCAGCAGGTAGCCTTGCGTGCCTTCCGGCGCATCGCGCCATCGTATCGACGGCGAAACGTTCCGGCCGTGGCAGCCGAAGCCGTCCGATATCTGTGCGTCGTCGAACGCGCGGCCGGCAAGTTCCGCGCTTTCGATCGAGAAATCGCCGGCGCGCGCCGTTCCGGCGACAATCATCGCGACGCAAAGCGCGAACCCGGGCTTGAATATTTTCATCGTCTGTCTCGCCGGCAAGCAGGAATGGAGCGGCCATTCTTGCAATCGCGCCGGCCTCGAACAAGACCAGCGGCGGTACCGGTATCGCGACTACCCGGCAGTGCCTGTCCTGTCCCGCTCGCGGAAAAAACCCGATGCCGGTACATTGCTGCCCAGCGGGGGCCGGCCCCGGCCGGCTCCGTATCGTTCACGTCCTTCTTCCTCACCCCGATCATGACGCCTCCCTCGCGCCTCCGTTCGCTGCTCCGCCGCTCCGCGCTGCTGCTCGCCGCCTGCGCATCGCTGGCCCCCGCCGCACATGCGGCCGGACCGCTGCTCACGTTCAAGGTCGACGACACCGTCACCGCCCGCGTCGAGCGCGCCGACGGCCAGCACCTCACGGTCCGCTTCCTGCCGAGCGGGAAAACGCAGACGCTCGACGTGACCGTCACCGACGAGGACGGCCACTACCACCTCGCCGCCGACGACTACAACTTCGACGGCCACCGCGACCTCGCCGTGTACGCGATGCTCGGCATGGTCAACGAGAGCTACGGCATCTACCTGTACGACCCGGCCCGCCAGCAGTTCGCGCCGCTGCAGATGCCGGCGGCCAACATGCCGCACGGCAACTGCGACGACCTGATCAACGTGCAGGCGAAGCCGAAGGAGCGCACGCTGTACAGCTCGTGCCGCGGCGGCCCGATCTGGTACACGGATGCCTACCGTTTCGACGCCGGCGGAAAGATGTACCTGTACCAGTCCAGCGAAGCGATTCCGGACGACCTGCGCGACCTGCTCGACGGCGACAGCGGCCCGTCGTCGATGCTGCTGACCTACGACGAACACGGCAAGCGCGTGTCGCGACGCCCGCAGGCGTACGACGCCGGCAAGGTCACGTTCAAGGTGCGCCCGGCCCGCCTGCCGCTGCACGACACGATGGCCGACACGCCCGCGCGCCGCTACGTCGTCGCGGGCGACACGGTCGAGCTGATCGACGCGAGCGACGATTTCCAGTGGCTGAAGGTGCGCTATCGCAATCCGCATGCGGGCGCGGTGCAGGGCTGGGTCAGCGCGAAGGAAGCGATGGGCGGCTGATGTACGCGGCGGCGTTGCAGCCGCCGTTTCCCACATATTGAGCGCGTGACGTCCCATTAATAGGGATACCTGTTCAAATGTTGACGCACCGCGCGCCACGGCTCTAACGTTCGCCCCAACGCCATTCGCTCCGGCCGCCCCGTTCACGGGCGCCGGTCGCGCACAGAACACAGGAGACAACCGTGGCCCCTTCCGCGTCGCGCACCCGCGCCAACCCGCCCGAGCCATTGCCCGCGCATGCCGGCACGCCATCCGGTTCCGCCGTTCGCGCGGAAGCGGCACACGCGACGCCGAGCCGCAAGCGGCTGCTGATCCTCGCGCTGCTGTTCGTCACGGTCGTGATCAACTATCTCGACCGCAGCAACCTGTCGATCGCCGCGCCCGCGCTGTTCAAGGAGCTGAACATCGATCCGGTTCGCGCGGGCCTCGTGTTCTCCGCGTTCGGCTGGACCTATGCGCTGATGCAGATTCCCGGCGGCTGGCTCGTCGACAAGGTGTCGCCGCGCGTGCTGTATGCCGGCGCGCTCGCGCTGTGGTCGGCCGCGACGCTGCTGCTGGGCTTCGCGGGCTCGTTCGTCGGGCTGATCGTGCTGCGCCTCGCGGTCGGCGCGCTCGAAGCGCCCGCCTACCCGATCAACAACCGCGTGGTGACGACGTGGTTCCCGACCCGCGAACGCGCGAGCGCGATCGGCGGCTACACGTCGGGCCAGTTCGTCGGCCTCGCGTTCCTCACGCCGGTGCTCGCGTGGCTGCAGGTGCATCTCGGCTGGCACATGGTGTTCGTCGCGACCGGTCTCGCGGGCATCGCGTGGGCCGCGATCTGGTACGCGGTGTACCGCGAGCCGCGCACGTTTCGCGGCGTCAATGCGGCCGAGATCGCGCTGATCCGCGACGGCGGCGGGCTGGTCGACCTGGAAGACCGCGTCGCGGCGCGCGGCGCGCGCACGCCGTCGACGTGGCGCGACCTCGGCATCGTGCTCGGCCGGCGCAAGCTGTGGGGCATCTATCTCGGCCAGTTCGCGCTGAACTCGACGCTGTGGTTCTTCCTCACGTGGTTTCCGACCTACCTCGTCAAGTATCGCGGGATGGACTTCATCAAGTCGGGCTTCCTCGCGTCGCTGCCGTTCCTTGCCGCGTTCGTCGGCGTGCTGTGCTCGGGCGTGCTGTCGGACTGGCTGATGCGGCGCGGCGCGTCGCAGGGTTTCGCGCGCAAGCTGCCGATCATCTCGGGGCTGCTGATCTCGACCTGCATCATCGGCGCGAACTACGTCAGTTCGACGGGCTGGGTGATCGCGTTCATGACGATCGCGTTCTTCGGCAACGGCTTCGCGTCGATCACGTGGTCGCTGGTGTCGGGGCTCGCGCCCGCGCGGCTGCTCGGCCTCACGGGCGGCATGTTCAACCTGATCGGCAACCTGTCCGCGATCGCGACGCCAATCGTGATCGGGCTGCTCGTGAACGGCGCGGACTTCTCGCGTGCGATCACCTACATCGCCGCGATGGCGCTCGTGGGCAGCCTGTCGTACGGGCTGCTGGTCGGCAAGGTCGAGCGCATCGACGCGTGAGCCGCGCGCGGGCGGCGCGCGCATGCCGCGCCACCCGCCGCCCGCCGGCCCTTCCGTCAGAACCGCAGGAAGCCCTCGCGCGCAAGCGCGTGCGGATTGCCGGCCACGTAATCGAGCGCGCACGCATCGGTATCGATGCCGACGGTCAGCAGCGTTTCCCAGCGCTCGGTGTCGGGCATCGACAGGTCCGGATGGAAACACACGATGGCCCGGTCGCCGGCCGAGCCGCACATCGCCGCCGCGCGCTCGCGCAGGTCGGCGCCCGTCATCCCGCCGACGACCGCGTTCAGGTGCGCGAAGCGTTCGCGCGTGGTCGAGCTGTCGGGCATGCAGTCGCCGCCGCTCAACGCGCGGTCGAGGAAGTGGTTCGTATGCAGCAGCCAGCCGTCCGGACGCGGCACGACCACCGCCATGCCCGACGGGCTCAGTTCGATGCTCGCCGCGCGCGGGGTCTCGTCATGCCGCGTGAACACGGTCAGCACCGTCGACGCGCTCACGCGCGCGGTGCGCGCGAGTTCGATCGCCTCCTGCACCGTCGTCGCGTCTTCGAGCATGCGCCGCGCGATCGCATGCACGGGCACGCCGGCGCTGCCGTCGTCGCTCGCGTGATGCAGGATGTTGAAGTGCAGCCCGAGCCCCGCGCTGTTCACGCCGAGCTTCGCGAGCATCCCGAATTCGGCGAACAGCTTGACGGTGCGGCCGTGCGGCGCGGCGAACCGCATCAGCAGCCCCTGCGGTGCGAGGCTGTCGTGCCAGTCCCACGTCTGCAGCGTGCGCGGCGCGTGCGGGCCGGCCGGCGCGTAGACGGTCGTCGAGCACTCGCCTTCGGCCGACGCGGGCGCGCTGGCGAGAATCTCGGTGCGCGCGTTCAGGCAGGCGAGCTGCCAGCGCGGCAGGTCCACGCCGTCGGCGATCGCCTCGATCTCGGCGGCGAGGCGCGGGCACCAGGCATCGAGCGCGGCCAGGCTCGCCTCGCCGATCGCCCGCGCGCGCTGCGGCGCGATGCCGAGCCTCGGGAAGAACGCGAGATACAGCGCGACCGTCTCGCGGATCTCCGGCGCGAAGCGCTCGCCGGTCAGGCGGCCCCGCTCGCGCGGGTCGGCAAGGTCGGTCACGAAGGTGTGCAGCTTCAAGGTCAAGTCTCCTGTGTCGAAAGAAATCCGGGCCCCGACGGCCCGGAGCGTGATGCGCGGCGGCGCCGGTCGGACGGCGCACGCGGCGCTCAGAACGTGTAGATGAACTGCATCCCGGCCAGGTCGTTGCTGCGCGAGTACGTGCCGTTGTTCTTCAGGAACACCGGATGGTTCGCGGCGTCGTGGCGGTATTCGAGCTTCACGGTGATCTGCTGCGTCGGGTAGAACAGCAGGTCGGCCGTGATCGCATAGCGCTGCGCCCCCTTGCATTCGGTGCCGTTCGTCGACGAGCCCTGGAAGCACGACGGATCGATGCCGAAGCCGCTCGTCCCGTTCACCGACGGGTTGCCGCCCGCGAGCCCGTACTGGATGTTCGTGCCGCCGCCGCCGTTGGCCGTGTCGTTCAGGTAGTCGAAGCGCAGCGTCGCGCCCATCCGCCCGATCCACGAGGTCGTCCACTTCGTATGGCCGAGCAGCGACATCCCGTACCAGCGCGCGGTGCCGCCGTTCCATGCGCCTTTCTGCAGCTCGCCGTAGTCGACCTGCGCGTTCACCTGGGTCTTGTCGTGCGTATAGGTCATGTCGGCCTCGACGTACTTGTAGAGGCCGGTCGGCGACGAACCGTTGCACTGGTAGCCGTAGCCGCCCGCCTGCGCGCACGGCGAGAACAGCGATTGCCGGCCCAGCATCCCGGAGATGCCGAAATCGTAGGCCGTCGACGTCGCGTTGTCGAAGCGCGCGGTGATCGTCGGCGTCCAGTTGGTCTTCGTCGTGTTGTTCGCCGCATTCGCGATCGCGCCGGCCGTGCGCAGCACCTCGTTGCCGATCACCACCTGCCAGAAGCGCGTCATGGCCGCGTTGGAGCCCTTCAGCCCGACGCCGATCAGGTTGCCCGGCTCGCTGAAGTCGTACAGCAGCCCGTGCGTGAGCGTCAGCATCTGGTTCGACGGCTGCACTTCGTAGCCGGCGAGGCTCGGCATCATGCCGATCTCGAAGGTCCGCGTCGTGCTCAGCGGCACGGTGACCTGCGCCTGCGTGACGATGTTGTTGCCGATGCCGCCGTGCGCATTGCTGAACACGTTGCCGAAGCCGCGGTTCGGCTGGATCACGATCTCCGCCGACGGCGCCATCGGGCCGACGCCGAAGGTCTTCTTGATGTCGAGGTAGATGTCGCCGATCGTGCTGTTGTAGTAGTCGTACGCGCCCGGATCATGGTTCAGGAACTGAAAGCCGGACGTGCGCTGCGCGCGGTTGAACAGGTACACGGGATCGACGTAGCCGGTGATGCTCAGGCCCGCCAGCGGGCCGGTGGTCGCGGCCTCCTGCAGCGAATCAACCTTCAGCGACGCATTCGCGATCTGCTCGCGCATCTGCTGCAGGTCGTCGTTCGTGAACGCCGGCGCCGAATCGGCTGCCGGTGCGACGGCCGTGGCCGTGCCGAGCGGGCCGGCCGTGCCGGGCGACGCGGCGGCCGCCGCGGCTGGCGCCTTCGCGGCCGCCATGCTCGCGCGCAGTTCGTTCACCTGCTGCTGCAGCGCGGCGACCTGCGCCTGCAGCGCCTTCATCGTGCCGGCGTCGGTCGCCTGCGGAGTGTGTGCGCATGCCGCAGCCGCTTCGAACGCGAGCAGGCACAGCGCCGTCATGTGTTTGATGGTCATGTGGTGGGTGATCGTCGGGACGAGCGCGCCCCCGCCCGCCGCGATCGGCGGCGGGACGCGCGAAGGATGGGCGGGAAGGCGGCCGGCTTACTCGGTCTTCAGCTTGGTCCAGAGACGGTTCTGCAGGCGCATCAGCTCGGGCGGAACCGGCTTGCTGAGGCTCAGCCGGCGGATCACGTCGGCGGGCGGGAACACGGCCGGATCGCTCGTCACCTCGGCGCGCACCAGCCGCTTCGACGACGGCACGGCCGACGGGTACGACGTGTCGTTGGTCAGGTTCGCGCTTTCCTTCTCCGACAGCACGAAGTTGACGAACTTCAGCGCGGCGTCGGGATGCGGGGCGTCCTTCGGCACCGCCATCATGTCGAACCACATCGCGCTGCCCTCGGTCGGGATCACGTACTTGATGTGATACGGCTTCTTCGCGGAAGCGGCCGCGATCCGCGCGGAGTTCACGTCGCCCGACCAGCCGAGCGCGAGGCAGATGTCGCCGCCCGCGAGATCGTTGATGTAGCTGCTCGAATTGAACTGCGTGATGTACGGCCGCACCGATTTCAGCAGTTCGTATGCGGCCTGGTAGTCGGCCGGGTTGGTCGTGTTCGGATCCTTCTTCAGGTAGACGAACGCCATGCCGAACGCATCGACCGGCGAATCGAGCACCGACACGCCGCAATGCTTCAGCTTCTGCGCATACTTCGGATCGAACAGCAGCGCCCAGCTGTCGAGCGGCGCGTCGTTGCCGAGCGCGGCCTTCACCTTCTCGACGTTCATCCCGAGGCCGTCGGTGCCCCACGTCCACGGAATGCCGTACTGGTTGCCCGGATCGTCCTTCGCCAGCACCTTCATGATTTCCGGATCGAGCAGCCCGTAGTTCGGCACCTGGCTCCTGTCGATCTTGCGGTAGATGCCGGCCTGCAGCTGCCGCGCCCAGAAGATGTCGGACGGCACGACGACGTCGTAGCCCGACGTGCCCGACAGCAGCTTCGCCTGCAGCGTCTCGTTCGAATCGAACTCCTGGTAGACGACCTTGATGCCGGTCGCCTTCTCGAAGTTCGCGATCGTCGCCTTGCCGATCGAATTGCCCCAGTTGTACACGTTGACGACGTCCGCCGCGTGCGCGACGGGCGCGCCGGCCCATGCGAGCCCGCCGAGCGCGAGCGCCGTGCACGCCGTTTTCAGATGCCTGCTCCAATCCCCTGCCATGGTTTCCTCCGTGGATTTCATGATCCGTCCGTCACGAACGGTGTGTGCTTCGGTCCGGAAAAATGTAGCCAGAGGAAATTGGCCGGTCTGCCCTGCCGATAGGGGGACACGCCGCACAATCGACACATTCGACACATTCGACACATTCGGCACATTCGGCACATCCGGCGCACCCGGCGCTGGCCGGACGCGCCGGCCGGCGCGCGGCGCAAGCCGCCTGAAAGCCGGCGGCGCCGCATCGCCGGCCGCCCCCGCTCAGGAGGCCTGCACGCCCGTCCGCGCGCCGAAGTCGTCGCCCACGTGGGTGACGCGGCCGTCCATCATCGTCAGCGCGACGTCGATGCGGCCGATGTCGTACTGGCCGACCTCGAACAGGTCGTGCTCGAGCACGACCAGATCCGCGCGTTTGCCGGGCGTGAGCGAGCCGACCTCGTGCTCCATCCCGAGCTGGTACGCGCCGTGGATCGTGTACGCGGCGATCAGTTGCGGAATGCTCAGGCGCTCGGCGAGATCCGGGAACACCGGGGCATCGGGCTCGCCGGCAAGCTGGCGCGTATGGCCCGACTCGATGTGCTCGAGCGGCTTGTGCTGGCAGCGGCACTGGCACGCGAGGCCGTCCATGCCGATCGACACCGTCACGCCTTCGTCGAGGAACGTGCGGAACTTGTACATGTTGCTCCAGCGTTCGTGCCCGTAGTGGTCGCGCAGTTGCTCGGTGTACGCGTCGACCACGCCCCATTGCAGCTGCGTGTTCGCCATCACGCCCGCGCGGCGAAAGCGCGGGATGTCGTCCGGATGCGTGAGGAACGCGTGCGTGATCACGTGGCGCCGGTCGCGCGGCGGGTTGGCGCGGTTGACCGCGTCGAAACCGTCGAGCGCCATCCGCACCGCCGCGTCGCCGACGCAGTGGACCATCACGTTCGCGTTCGCGCGATCGGCCTCGACCAGATAGCGGTTGAACGTCTCGGCCGGCATCGTCGGCGCGCCGCAGGTGTCGGGGCGGTCCGCATACGGTTCGAGCAGGTACGCGGTGTGGTTCGCCTCGGTGCCGTCGAGAAACAGCTTCAGCGCGCGCGCCTTCACGAGCGGCGAATCGTACTGCTCGCGGTAGCGGACGAGCGTGCCGACCGGATCGTCGATCTCGCCGATCACCGCGACGCTGCCCACCACGCGCAGCTTCAGGTCGCCCGCGCGCTCCATCGTCTGCAGCGTCTCGTACAGCAGCGACTGGTCGCCGCTCGGATCGAAGAAGCCCGCGTCGAACACGGTCGTCACGCCGGCCGCGCACAGCTTCTTCTGCCACGGCGGAATCGATTTGAGGTACAGGTCGATGCCGGTCGGCAACAGGCCGGCCGCGCTGATCCGCTGCATCAGCAGCGAGTAGGCGGCGCCGTCGACGATCAGGCCGGTCGGCTCGCCCGTGCGCGCATCCTTCTCGAACCAGCTCGCGCCTTCCTGCACGGGCGGCGTCGACGCATCGATGCCGGCGATCTCCAGCGCCTTCGAGTTCACCCACATCGAATGGAAATCGGTCGACAGCAGGCACACGGGGCGATCCGCGCAGATCGCATCGAGCGTCTCCTTGCGCAGCAGCGCCGGCGGAATCGTCGCCTGCACCCAGCCCATCCCGGTGATCGCCGGCTCGTCCGGATGCGCGTCGACGTACGCGCGCAGCGCGGCCAGCACCTTCTGCGGATCCTCGTGGTTCACGAACGCCTGGAACGCGAACGCGGTCGTCTCGAAGTGCCAGTGCGATTCGACGAAGCCCGGCAGTACGAGCCGGCCGGCCGCGTCGACCACCTTGGTCCGCGCCCCGACGTACGCCTGCACGGACGCCGTATCGCCGACGTGGACGATGCGGCCGTCGCGCACGGCGACCGCCTGCGCCCACGGCCGGTGCGGATCGACGGTGTAGACCTTCGCATGGGTGAGAACGAAATCCGCCGGCGTCGCGGCGGCGTGCGTCGGTTGCATCTGCATGGGCTGTCCTTTCGGGTGATCTTTCGGGAGATCGGGTTTTCGAAGTGCTTTCACTATAGGCAGACGATTCGCGCCGGTCTGCCCCCCCGCCGAGGGGGCCCGGGCGCGTTCCGGGCGCCGCGCGCGCGTTCCTGTCGTCGTTTTGGGGACAACGCGCGAAATCCGCCGGGTGAATCCGGTGAATTCCCGGCTGACGCATGCGCGGCGTTCGCGTAACGTCGCGCTGTCCCCTGCCTTCCTCGCCCGACCATGCGACTTCTCCAGCCCGACCCGGCCGCCCGCGGCCACTACCTGATCGGCGTGCGCCCCGACACGCTCGGCGCGACGCTCCGCGCGGTCGGCACGCCGGATTTCGTCGGCGCGGTCACGGAGTTCGTCAACGACAGCATCGACGCCGACGCCGTCCACCTCGAACGCTGGCGCGCCGACACGGGCAGCACGTCGGGCTTCGTCGTCGAATGGCTCGGCAGCGGCAGCCTGCGCTTCGCGGCCGATACGCTGCGCGTGATGGATGTCTACTACCAGGACTACTGCCAGGTCGACCCGCTGGTTGCGCCGCTGCGCGGCAAGGCCGGCACGCTGCTCGTGCAGCGCCATGTCGACGGCATCGCCGACGGCGAATTCCGCCGGCGGATCTTCGACGAGCCCGGCATCGGGCAGGAATGCCTGCTCGTGCACGGCAGCGCGCACCTGCAGTACGCGCTCGGGCTCGCGCGCACGGTCGGGCGCGCCGCGTTCACGACGGACGAACTGTTTCACTTCCGGCAGATGGTCGACCTGCTGTTCCCGATGTTCGAGCTGCATGCGCGCACCTGCGCGGCGCGGCGCGTGGCGGCGGTGTCGGTGAATGCCGCATCGCAGGCGGGGTTCGACGCGCGCCTCGAACGGCAGGACGTGCAGTTGTCGCGCCGCGAGCACGAGATCTGCCGGCTGCTGCTGTGCGGGCGCTCGGTGCCCGAGGCCGCGCAGCAGCTCGACGTCAAGCTGTCGACGGCCGAATCGTACGTGAAGCGCGCGTTCGCGAAGCTCGGCGTGCGCACGCGCCGCGAGCTGTTCGACTGGGTGCTCGTCGACTGCTGAACGCGCGGCGCGCGGCCGGCGGCGGGCCCGCCGCACCGGTCCTAGGCGGCCAGTGCGGCCGCCTTGATGTTGAACGCGCGCAGCAGGTCCTCGCAGAACGCGTCGACGATCGGCTTGTCGCTCGCGCTGCGCTTCATCGCGAGATGCAGCGGCACGTCGAAGCTGAACGTCGCGCGGCCGACCGCCTTCACGAGCCCGCGCTGCTCGAACGGTTCCGCGTAGTGCGCGGGCAGGTAGCCGAGATGGCCGCCCGACAGGATCAGGATCGTCGCGGCCTCGATGCTGTCCGCGCTCGCGGTCACGCGCCGCTCGGGCAGCGGATACTGCTCCTCCGGCACCGGATAGGTGCGCCACACCCAGTCGTGACGCTGCAGCTCGTCGGCCGTCACGGGCCGCGACGCGTGGAACAGCGGATGCCCGCGGCCGCAGTAGATCACCTGCTGCTCGGTGAACAGCGGCGTGTAGAGCAGCCCCGGCACGCGATGCCAGAAATAGCCGATCGCGAGATCGAGCTGGTTGTTCACCAGGCTTTCCTCCAGCTCCTGCGGCGACGCGACCTTCATCGCGAACGTGACGGCCTGGTCGCGCTTGCGGAACGCGCCGATCGCGTCGGCCACCCGCGCGTTCTCGACCAGCGGCGCCTGGCCGATCAGGCCGATCGACAGCGTGCCGACCAGCTTGCGGTCGATGTCGCGCACCCGCGCGACGAATTCGGACGTCGCCGCGACGAGCGTGCGCGCGGTGGCCGCGAAGCGTTCGCCCTTCGACGTCAGGCGAAAGCCGCCGCGGCCGCGATCGCACAGCTTGAAGCCGACGCGCGCCTCGAGCGCCGACAGCTGCGTGCTGATCGTCGACTGCCGCACGCCGAGCGACGCTTCGGCGGCCGTGATGCCGCGTGCGTCGACGACGGCCAGAAAGACCCGGATGAGCCGGAGATCGAGATCGGTGGTATTCGAGAACATGCTTCCAGCCGCTGCGCGTATGCGCGTTACCCGGCCGGCCCGCGCGACGTGCATCCCGCGCCGCGCCGGCCGCCTGCGCCGATGAACCGAACCGGACGCGCGCCGCCATCGGCAGCGGCGCGCGTCGCAACCGTCATTCGGGCGCCACCGGAAGCGCGCGCCCGATGCCGTGCTCGACGCCGAACACCGCGGGCCGCAGCCGCTTGTAGCAAAGGAACGCCAGCGCGCACAGCCCGATCGCCGCGAGCAGCGCCGACTGCGTGCCCGCGCGCTCGATCAGCGAGCCGCCCGCGACCGAACCGATGCCGTAGCCGAGCGCGACGCAGCCCGGCGACAGCACGGCAGACTTGCCGATCAGGTCGTATTGCGGAATCGTCGCGTAGATCAGCAGCGCGCCGCCGGTCCAGCAGCCGATGAACACGATCGCGCCGAGCGTGAACGTCGCGACCGACGCCGGCAGCGCGAGCAGCACCGCCGCGACCGCGCAGCCGCCGAGGTTCACGAGCGTCCAGCGGCGCAGGCCCGCGCCGGCGCCGAGCTTCGGCATCGCCGCGCAGATCACGAGGCTCGCGACGTTCGCGACGCCGAGCACGAGCGACACCGACTTGCCGCTCAGGCCCGCATCGGTGCCGATCTTCTCGAGAAAGGTCCACACCACGCCGACGCCGCCGTACAGCGCGAGCTGCGCGCACAGCACGAGCATCGCGCCGTTGCGGTCGATGCGGCCGCCGACGCCGGCCGGCGTCGGCGCGGCCATCGTCTCGCCGCGGCGAAACAGCGGCGTCGCCAGCACGAACGCGCCGAGCACGCAGGCGACGAAACCGAACACGCCGTGCGCGCCCCACGCCTCGCTCAGCATCGGGAAGATGCAGGCAAGCAGCACCATGCTCCACGCCACCTGCCCCATCAGCATGATCCCGAGATTGCGTTCCGGCGCGCGCGAGTACGACAGGTAGCGCAGCGCGATGCCGTTCAGCCCGCCCGAGCCGACGCCCGCGATGAACTGCAATGCGGAATACGCGACGAGCCCGTGCGTCGCGAGCGTGCCGAGGTTCGCGCCGGCCGCGAGCGTCACCGCGCCCGCGAGCACGAGCCGGACCGGCTGGCGGCCGAGCACGAACGCGACGAGCAGCGTGCCCGTCGATTCGCCGAGCACCTCGATGAAGCTCGACAGCCCGAGCGCGGCTTCGCCGAAGCCCCAGTGGCGCTCGACCTGCCCGACGATCGCGGGCAGGCCGAGGAAGACCGTCGGCCCGAGGATGCCGAGCAGCAGCATCACGACGACGAACCGCGCGCTCTCCTGACGCGCTTCATCCTGCAGGTTCACTCCATTCATGGGTTGTCTCTCTCCGTGTCCGCCGTGCGGACCGTCTCCTCTGGGGAGTGTTCTTCGTCCGGCGGCGGCCCGACCCGGGCCGCCGCGCCGCCGTTACATCGGGAAGCCCATCGCCTTGAGGCCGCTGATCCACGCGCGCTTCCAGCCGCCTTCGGCATCCGCGCCGTCGAACGCATGGAACGTGATCTTCGCGGCGACCCAGCGCATCGGCTCCGGCGGGATGTAGCTCGGGCTCTGGTTCGCGATGTCGAGCTTGCGCTCGGGGCTGTCGCGGTCGAACAGGATGTTCAGCCCCATGAATGCGCCGAACCGGCTCGCCGCGACGCCGAAGCCCGTATAGCCGGCGACGAACACGGCCTTGTCGCCGAGATAGCGCTTCGCGAACACCGAGCCGCGCGAGCAGTAGTCGATCGGCCCGCCCCACGCGTGCGAGAAACGCACGTCGGCCAGTTGCGGGAAGGTGCGGTAGAACGCTTCCGCGAGCCGGTAGTAGGTTTCGCGCCGGCCGTCCTGGTGCGGCTCCGGGTCGCCGTCGAAGTGATAGCTGACGAGGCCGCCGAAGATGATGGTGTTGCTTTTCGTGAGGCGGAAATAGTTCAGCTGCGTGCGCGTGTCGTACACGCCCTGGCGATTCTTCCAGCCGATCCGCGCGAGCTGCTCGTCGGTGAGCGGCTCGGTCGCGAGCACGTGATCGCGCACCTGCATCACGCGGCGGTTGATGTCGGGAATCCCGACCTTCGCGGTGCCGCTGCCGAACACGACGCGCGGTGCGCGCACGCTGCCCTTCGGCGTCTTCACGAACACCGTGCCGCCTTCGTCGGTCACGGTCACGAGCGGCGTATGCTCGTACAGCTTCACGCCGAGCGACAGCGCCGCGCGCTTCAGCCCCCACGCGAGCTTCGCCGGATGCACGATGCCGCTCCGGTTACGCGACCACAGCGCACCCGCGAACAGCGGTGAATTCAATTGTTCGAGCGTTTCCTCGCGGTTCAGCAGCACGACGTCGTGGCCGTACTCGCGATGCAGGTCGTAATCGCCCTTCAGATGCGCGATATGCGCGGGATCGACCGCGACCGTCATCTCGCCGTTCCACTCGATATCGGCGTCGATGTCGTAGCGCTTCAGCGCTTCCTCGAAGCCGTCGAGGTTGTGATGGCCGAAGGCCTCGAGCTGCGCGATGTCGTTCGGGAACACGCGCACCGCGTTCGGCAGCCCGTGCATCACCGACGTCGAGATGATTCCGCCCGCGCGGCCCGATGCGCCATGCGCCACCTTGCCGGCTTCGATCAGCACCACGTTCAGGTGCGGCATCTGTTCCTTCGCCTGCACCGCCGACCACAGCCCCGTGAAGCCGCCGCCGACGATCAGCAGGTCGGCCGTCACGTCGGCGACGAGTTCCGGCTCGGCGGCCGGCGCGGCCGGGTTGTCGAGCCAGTACGGGAACAGCTTCGTGTTCGCGAGCGCCGCCTCGGCGCCCAGTGCGACCGGCGCGCCACGCATTGCGTGCGCCTGCACCGGCGCTGTCTCTCTTGTTTTGACTTCCATTTCCATGATCCCAGCCATCACACGCGGAAACGAAACCGCCGCCGCTCGCGCGTCACACGGACGACGACGCCACGGCGGCGGCTTCGGGCATCACGACTTCTCGAGCAGCACGTAGAACTTCTTCGCGTCCTCGATCGTCTCCCAGCGGCCCGCGAAGCCGGCCGGCAGCAGGTAGCCCTGGCCCGGCGCGAATTCCTTGCGGTTGCCTTCGACGTCGGTCAGCGCGATACGGCCCTCGACGAGCCACACCGCTTCGTCGGCCGCGGTTTCCGGAAACTCCACCGAGCCGACCTTGCCTTCCCACCAGCCGATGATGTAGTTGCCGCTCTTGCCTTCCGCCGCGCGCCAGTCGCTTTCGTCCATCCCGAAGTCGAGCTTCGTGAATTCGCCGATGCCTGCGCCGAGCGGCAGGATGTCCTTGATCAGTTTGGTCATCTGGATCTTTTGTCTCTCGATTGAAAAATGCAGGGACAAAGTTACTCATTTACACTGCCCCGGTATGCCCCCCTTCGGGGGGGACAAGCGGTGTTTTCCGCGGCGGGACAGGTCGCAAGGACACCTGCCGGTATTTCCCCCTAATGACGTTTTTCGTTGCCGACGCTACAATCCGCCGGCCTTTCACCGGGGAACCGCATGCTGCTCGACGTGAACCCCTTCCACCGCGACACCGACCGCTTCAACGTGTCGTTCAAGGCGCTGGGCGAGCTGATCGAGACGGTCGGCACGCCGCACTTCGTGCCGCGCCTCACGCAACTGCTCAATGAAGTGGTGCCGCTCGACGTCGCACATGTCGAACGCTCGCGCGTCGACGGCTCGCTACCCACCGGCTACCGATGCGAATGGATCGGCAGCAGCGGCATCGGCGCCGCGTCCGCCGAAATTTCCGACGTGATGACGCTCTACTACGAGCGCTTTCTCGACAGCGACCCGCTGTTCGCGGGGCTGCGCGGCAAGACGGGCACGATGCTGGTGGTGCGCGACATCGCGGCGATCCCGCCCGGCGAATTCCGCCAGCGCCTGTTCGACGACGTGCAGATCGGGCACGAATGCGTGCTCGCGCGCGGCACGCGCTATTCGCAGCATTCGATCGCGCTGGAGCGCGGCCGCGACCGGCCGCCGTTCACGCTCGCCGAAATGAACCGCTTTCGCAGCATCAGCGACGTGCTGTTCCCGCTGCTCGAACTGCACGCGTCAACCACGGCCGCGCGGCGCATCGCGCACCCGACGCCCGACGTCCACCCGCTCGCCCGGTTCGACGCGCGAGTCGCGGCCGACGGCGTGAAGCTGTCGAAGCGCGAATACGAAACCTGCAAGCACCTGCTCTCCGGCAAGACCGTGCCGGAGACGGCCGAGATCCTCGGCGTGCGCGTCGCGTCGGCCGAGTCGTACGTGAAGCGCGCGTTCGCGAAGCTCGGCGTGCGCACGAAGCGCGAACTCGCCGCATGGGGTTCGGCCGCGACCGCGCTCCCTGCCGCCGGATCGCACGACGGCGCGCTGCCGAACGGTCGGCCCACGATCTCCGGCTGACCCGGCCGCACCAACGTCCCGCCTTCGGTTGCGCCGCGTCGATGCGGCCGCGCCACTTGCATCGAGACCCGTCGATGTAAACGTTGCGACTTCAAAATCTTCACGCGGACGTTCTCCTCTACCATCGGCCGATCGCTTTACGTCAGAAAAAAGGAGACGGCCCATGCCCCGCGAACTGAACCAGCCGATGGGCGGCAACGAGATGCCGCGCTTTGGCGGCATCGCCACGATGATGCGCCTGCCGCAAGCCGAAACGACCGACGGCCTCGACGTGTGCTTCGTCGGCGTGCCGCTCGACCTCGGCACGTCGAACCGCTCGGGCGCGCGCTTCGGCCCGCGCCAGATCCGCACCGAATCCGTGCTGCTGCGCCCGTACAACATGGCCACGCGCGCCGCCCCGTTCGATTCGCTGCAGGTCGCCGACATCGGCGACGTCGCGACCAACCCGTACGACCTGAAGGACTCGGTGCGCCGCATCGAAGAGGCGTACGACGCGATCGTCGCGAACGGCTGCCGGCCGATCACGCTCGGCGGCGACCACACGATCGCTTGGCCGATCCTGCGCGCGCTGCACAAGAAGTACGGCAAGGTCGCCGTCGTCCACGTCGATGCGCACGCGGACGTGAACGACACGATGTTCGGCGAGAAGATCGCGCACGGCACGCCGTTCCGCCGCGCGGTGGAAGACGGGCTGCTGCAATGCGACAAGGTCACGCAGATCGGCCTGCGCGGCACCGGCTACCACGCGGACGATTTCGACTGGTGCCGCCAGCAGGGCTTCACCGTCGTGCAGGCGGAGGCATGCTGGAACACGTCGCTCGCGCCGCTGATGGCTCAGGTGCGCGAACGTGTCGGCGACACGCCGGTCTATCTGAGCTTCGACATCGACGGCCTCGATCCGTCGTTCGCGCCCGGCACCGGCACGCCGGAAATCGGCGGCCTCACGGTGCAACAGGGCCTCGAGATCGTGCGCGGGATGAAAGGCCTGAACATCGTCGGCGCGGACCTCGTCGAAGTCGCGCCGCCGTACGACCCGACCGGCACCACCGCGCTCACCGGCGCGAACCTCGCGTTCGAGATGCTCTGCGTGATGCCGGGCGTCGCCTACCGCTAACCCGACCGACCTCGACAGGATGAACCGCATGTCTACCGCCGAACTTTCCCGTTCCACCGCCACCTTCGTGCTGCCCGCGGCGCACATCGCCGGCCGGCCCGTGCGCGCGCATGCCGACGCGCCCGGCGCGCCGATCTTCAACGCGTCGACCGGTGAGGCGATCGGCTGGCAGGAATTCGCGACGGCCGCGCACGTCGACGCCGCGGTGCGTGCCGCGCGCGACGCATTCGCCGGCTGGCGCGACACGCCGCCGGCCGAACGCGGCCGCATCCTCGCGACGATCGCCGCGCGCGTCGAAGCCTCGCGCGAGCGCCTTGCGGCGCTGCAGATGCAGGTGAGCGGCAAGCCGCCGTTCGAGGCCGAAGCCGATGTCGGCGACGTCGCCGCGACGTTCGCGTACTACGCGACGCTGTGCGAAGACCCGGCGCTGTTCGCGGCCGAACCGGTCGCGCTGCCGAGCGACGCCGTCACGGCCGAACGCTTCCACGACGCGGTCGGCGTCGCCGCGCTCGTGATGCCGTGGAACTTCCCGACGGTCACGACCGCGTGGAAGCTCGCACCCGCGCTCGCGGCCGGCTGCGCGGTCGTGCTGAAGCCGTCCGAACTCACGTCGCCGGCCGAGCATGCGCTGCTCGACATCGTCGCCGAGGCCGGCGTGCCGGCCGGCGTCGTCAACGTCGTGAACGGCGGCGCCGAGGTTGGCGCGGCACTGACCGCGCATCCGCTGATCGACAAGATTTCGTTTACCGGCAGCACGGCGGCCGGCCGCAAGGTCATGCAGGCCGCCGCCGTCGACATGAAGCGCGTGACGCTCGAACTCGGCGGCAAGTCGGCGCTGATCGTGCGCGACGACGCCGATCTCGATCTCGCGGTGTCGCTCGCGGTCGCCGGTGCTTTCACGAACGCGGGGCAGATGTGCTCGGCCACCGCGCGCATCCTCGTGCACGACAGCGTGTACCGCAGCTTCATGGCCGCGTTCGAGACGGCCGTGCGCGCGCTCGTCGTCGCGCCGCCCGCCTCGGCACAGGTCGCGATGGGGCCGCTGATCTCGGCCGCGCAGCGCACGCGCGTCGAGGCGATGCTCCGGCACGGCATCGATGCGGGCGCACGCGTCGCCTTCAGCGGCCGGGTGGCGGATGCCGGCGGCGCGGGCTTCTTCATGGCGCCCGTCGTGATCGCCGAGCCGGCGGCCGACAACCCGCTTTGGACCGACGAGGTGTTCGGCCCCGTCGCGTGCGTGAAGTCGTTCCGCACCGACGACGAAGCGATTGCGCTCGCGAACGACACCCGCTACGGGCTCGTCGCGACCGTCGTGACGCGCGACGCGGGTATCGCGAAGCAATTCCAGCAGCGCGTGCGCGCGGGGCTCGTGTGGATCAACGCACCGCAGCTCATCTATCCGCACGTGTGCTGGGGCGGGTTCGGGCTCAGCGGGATCGGCCGCGAACTCGGCATCGCGGGGCTGCGCAGCTATCAGGAACTGCGCCACGCGATGCGCGCGATCGACTGATGGACTGATCGACTGACCAGTGCGGCCGTTCAGGCCGTTCGCGGCGCCGTGTCTCGTGCATGGCGCCGTTTTTTTCTTCATTGGTTTCCGGGGGGCGAGCCTCGCGTTTGGCGTTTGGCGTTTGGCGTTTGGCGTTTGGCGTTTGGCGTTTGGCGTTCGGCGTTCGGCGTTCGGCGTTCGGCGTTCGCCGTTCGCCGTTCGCCGTTCGTAAGCTTGCAGACGCTCGAACACCCCTCAATGCGACAACGCCGCGGAATGATCGTGCTCACGCAGGCCGCCCGGAATCGCGCACTGCGCGAGCCCACCCGCATCGATCCACGCGCGCGTGCGTTCCGCGGCCTGGTCGATCAGTTGTGCGCACCGCGAGTAATCGTATGACGATACGTCGAGCGGACAGAGCGGCGGCACGACATGGATTTGCGCACGCGCCGCATACAGCTCCAGATCGCGCACCAGTTGCCGCGCGATCACGAGCGTGAGTGCGTGCGTCGCATGCGCGATCGCGCTGCGCGGCGGTACGCGCAACGCGCAGGCGAACCCGGCCGGCAGCACGACGATCCGCTTGACGCCGAGCGCGATCGCAACGGAGATCGGCGTATTGTTCGCGACGCCGCCGTCGACGAGTTCCACGCCGCCGATGCTGACCGACGGAAACACGCCGGGAATGGCCGCGCTGGCCTGCACGGCATCCACGACGGGGCCCGCGGACAGCACGACTTCCTGGCCGTTCAGCACGTCGGTTGCGACGACGTGGAGCGGCAACGCGGCCTGCTCGATCCGCCGGTACGGCAGGTTCTGTTCCAGCAGCAGGCGCAGCGCATCGGCTTCGACCAGATGGGGCCGGTTGCGCAGCAGCATCGCGACGAGGCTGCGCATCGAGAACGGCATCACGTCCTGACGGCGAAGCCTGCACCACAGCGCGGCGAGCATCGCGACGCCGTCCGCGTCCGGCCGGCCGGCGAAATAGGCGGCATTGATCGCGCCCGCCGACGCGCCGACCACGCAATCGGGCCGTTCGCCGCTCGCGACCAGCTCGCGGAGCATGCCGACCTCGATCGCGCCAAGACTGCCGCCGCCGGCAAACACGAAGGCGGTCGAGGGAGTGGAATCGGACGTCACGGTGCGCCCTCCTGCGGTTGGCTGCGACAGCGCGTTCTCCATCATGGATCGTACGCCGCCCCGGATGTCCTGATGAAAACCCTGCCGGCACGCGGCCCCGGGCGGTCGACCCGCGCCGCGCTCCCCGCATCCCGCCATGATCCCGATTTGGGGACAGTGACGTCGTTCGCCGCGCCGTTTCCGGATCGCATCCATACGGGGCCTCGCGCGAAGACCGCGCCCTTTTTGACCTCGATCAAGAGAATCGCGCATATCGGCGCCCGCAAACGTGTGCCGGCCGTGAATCACGCGCGATACGCGGAATCACGGGTTCAGTCGTCCGGACGATCGCCGTTATTGCATCAACACCCGCCGACGGCCATGGCGTTGCGACGCATCGGGAGGCCTCGAACCGCATCCGGCACGCGACGAACCGGGGCCGAGCGGGCATGGAGCGGGACGACCGGGCGTCCCGCGCGCATTTCGACAACACATGCAGCGGCGCAAGTCGCGGACGAGGTAATCATGTTCGTAGCCATCGGGTGGATCGTCGTGATCGGGTCGGTGATCGGCAGCTTTATCGGCGTAGGCGGCCATGTGCCGGCCTTGCTGCAACCGTTCGAACTGCTGTGCATTTTCGGCGCCGCGCTGGGCGCGTTCGTCGTCAGCAATCCGGTCACGACGCTGAAGAAGACGATCAAGAGCCTGCCCACCTGCTTCAAGGGCGGCGGCTATACGAAACAGCAATACGTCGAACTGATCGCGCTGCTGTACGAGCTGCTGCAGAAGGCGCGCAAGGACGGCATGATGGCGCTCGAGGCCGACGTCGACGCGCCCGAACAAAGCCCGCTGTTTCAGAAGTACTCGCATGTGCTCGAGGATCATCACCTGCTCGACTTCATCGTCGACTATCTGCGGATGATGTCGAGCGGCAACGTGAACGTGCTGGAGATGCAGGACCTCATGGATGAAGAACTGCATACGCACCATGCGGAGGCGTCGGTCGCGGCCAATGCGATCCAGAAGATGGCGGACGGCCTGCCGGCGTTCGGCATCGTCGCCGCGGTGATGGGCGTCGTGCATACGATGGGCTCGGTCGGCGCGCCGCCCGCCGTGCTCGGCAAGATGATCGCCGGCGCGCTCGTCGGCACGTTCCTCGGCATCCTGCTCGCGTATGGCTTCATCGGTCCGCTCGCGGATCTGCTCAATGCGAAGGGCCGCGCCGCGGCCAAGCCGTTCCAGTGCGTGAAGGCCGTGCTGCTCGCGTCGATGAGCGGCTACGCGCCGGCGGTGGCGGTGGAATTCGGCCGCAAGGTGCTGTTCACGGCCGATCGCCCGAGCTTCAAGGAGCTTGACGAGGCCGTCCGCGCAACGAAGTCGCCCAAGCCCGCGTAACGGAGGCGTCATGGCCGACAGTCGCTCCAACCCGTCGAAGCAGTCCGTCCCGGCATCGCTCGTCGTCGTGCGCCGCAAGCGAGGCGAGGAGCACGACGCCCACCACGGCGGCGCATGGAAAATCGCCTACGCCGACTTCGTCACGGCGATGATGGCGTTCTTCCTGCTGATGTGGCTCCTCGGCTCGGTTTCGAAGTACGACAGGCAGGGGATCGAGGATTACTTCAACACGCCGCTGTCGACGCTCCTGTCCGGCGGCAAAGATGCACAGGCGCCTCGTCCGAGCGTCGTGCAAGGTGGCGGCCGCGACCTGTCGGACCCGGCGCCGGCCATCGACACCAACGCGCAACCGGCGCCGGCCAGTTCGCCCGCGGCACTCGCCGGCATCGTCGATACGCAAAAGCTCGAACGCCTGAAGGAAAAGCTGACCGCGGCGATTACGCACAGCCCGTCATTGCGCGCGTACCAGGACCAGATCCGGATCGCGATCACGCACGAGGGCTTGCGCATCGAGATCGTCGATACGCTCAAGCGCCCGATGTTCGCGTCGGGCAGTTCGCAACCCGAAGCGTATGCCACCGCCATCCTCACCCAGATCGGTACGGCACTCGACGACGTCGAAAACCGCGTGTCGATCGCGGGGCATACCGATTCGACGCCGTATCCCGACGGCCCCGCCGGCTATTCGAACTGGGAGCTCTCCAGCGATCGAGCGAACGCCGCGCGGCGCGCGCTCGTCGCCGGCGGATTGCGGGAAGAGAAGCTGCTCCAGGTGCGCGGGCTCGCGGATGTCCTGCCGCTCGACCGGAACGTCGCGGACGAGCCGACCAATCGCCGCATCAGCATCCTCGTGATGAACAATGCCGCCGAGCAGGCGTTCTTTCGGGACGGCGGCAGGACGACCGTGGACGAAGCGGCCGGCGCCCGGGCCGCCGTGCTGCCGGCGGCGCTCGCGCGGCCGCATTAGGCGCGAACGCAGCCACGCAAGCGGGCCGGACGGGTCCGACGGGTCCGGCCGCCGCGCACATCCTCGCGCCCGACTGCGCATCTCCCCCGCTTCATGGTCGCGTTCGGAACGGCCGGGCGCGACATCGACCGGCCCGCGAGAGTGTTCGGGCCGCCGACGGCGCCGTGTCTCGCGCACGACGCCGTTTTTCTGCCCATCCGATATATTCCGTAGAATATATCGACACCTGCACTTCCGGAGATTCACCATGCCCCGCACGCCGACGGACCGCGCCCCGCAGCGCGCCGCACGGGAACAGCCGCTCGCGCGCAAGATCAGCGCGCTCAGGCCGCTGTCGAGCGACGCGCGCGCGCAGCAGGTCACGGATGTCGTCGACGCGTTCCGGCGGCTGCGCGGCAGCATCGTGCGCTTCATCCGGATGTTCCCGGCCGCGCACGCCGACGGCACGCCGGACGACGCGCTGCCCGCCATGGGGTTTCGCGAACTGCTGTCGACGCTGGAAGACGCGGCCCGCACCGCCCGCTTCACGCGCCTGCCCGAACTCGAACGGGCGATCGAGCACGCGCGCCGCCTCGAACGCACCCGCGACGACGTGTTCTCCGATTCGTTCAGCAACGACCCGGCCGCGATGCGCGACGCGGTGGCCGCGCTGGAGCGTGCCGACGTGCTGCTCGTCGGGCTGTGCGTCGAATCCGTGATGGCGCGTCACGCGCCGCCATCCCTCCCCGTTTCGCCGGCGGCGCCCGGTCCGTCCGCACCGCCCCGCACCGAGCGCGCGACCGTGCCCTGCTGAGCGCGCCGCTGCTCGCTTTCCCCGGAATTTCGAGCGTTATATTCCGTGGTATATTTCGCGAATCTTTCGCGCATCCGTCTCCGGCTCGACCGCGCCGGATCGAGGTCAACATGCACGCCCCGCCTTTTCGCCTGGCCCGCACGGCGGATCTTTCGTCGCCGGGCGGTCATCCGTCCGCGTCGACCGGCACGCGGGTCGACGCATGCTGCGCGCCGTCCGCCGCGCAACAGGCCGAGCTGAAGCGCCGCGCGCGCCTGTCCGAACTCGATTCGCACCTGCACTGCTCGATCATCGGCACCTGCCTGACCACGCACGAACTGCGCAAGCTCGTGCCGAAATTCACCGACCTGGATCGCCAGCACGCCACCGACCTCGACATCCACCACGCGGCCGTCGAACTCGCGATCGAAGGCGCGGCCGGCGGCAAGGCGTTGCACAAGGCGCTCGACGAGCGCTACGCCGGCGCGATCCGCCTGTTCGACAAGGCACACGATGCCGACGCGCTGCTCGCGCTGTGGCAGGACGCGCTGAAGAACGGCGACATTCCGCCCGCCTACTGGGCGCTGATGACGCATCCGCGCACGACGATGGGCGTGCGCCAGGCCGCGTTCGGCGACCTGCACATGCTGTCGCACCTGGTCGGCGCGGCCAATCGCGCCGATATCCGGCGGCTCGTCGCGCTGGAGGAAGAGAATGCGGCGCTGCACGCGAAGATCGAACGGCAGCAGGCGCGCCTGCACGAGATGAGCGCGCAGCGCGACGCGGCGCTGCAGGAACGGGACGCCCTCGCCGCGCGCCAGAACGCGCAGCCGTTGGCGGCTGAAAGCGTATTGCGCGACGAAGTACACGAACTGCGCGAGGCGCTGGCCGCGCGCGACGAGCGGCTCGCGCTGCACACGAGCCGGCGCGAGGCGGCCGAGCAGCGGATCGTCGCGGAACAGGCGAGCGCCCGCGCGATGCGCGCGCGGCTCGACGACCTGACGACGATGGTGAAGACGCTGCGCGCCGAAGCGAGCGCGATCGAACAGGCGGTGCAGGCGTCGACGGAGAGCCCGGCCGAACGCGCGATCGATCCGCTGTCGATCCTGCAGGGCATGCGCGTGGTGTACGTCGGCGGGCGCCCGGGCTCGAACCGCGCGATCACGCGGATCGTCGAAGCGGCGGGCGGCGACGTGACGCTGCACGACGGCGGCATCGAGGATCGCAAGGGCCTGCTGGCCGCGGCGCTACCGGGCGCGCAGATGGTGGTGTTCCCGGTCGACTGCATCGACCACGATTCGATGAACCAGCTCAAGCGCATCTGCGAACGCCACCACATCGCGTACTATCCGCTGCGGACGGCCAGCGTCGCCAGCTTCGTCGAACTGATCGGGCGGCTCGATGCGCAGGCGCGCAATGTCATGACGCCGGATGCCGCCGCGGGCGACACGCCGCGCTTCTGCCTGCGGCACGGCTAGGGCCCAGGGCCCGATTCGCTGCGACGCGTTCGCCGTTGCGCGGCCCCTCGGCGGGCCGGTGCAGGCCGGTCGTCAGCGGGAGCCGGCTCCGCGCGAGCGTTCGCACGGAGCCCCCTTCAGCGCCGCACCATCTTCGTGAGCGCGGTGATGTCGTCGGCGCACGCCGCGTAAGCACGCGCCTCGATCTCGCGATAGAGCCGGATGATCTCCTCGCCGACCGGCGTGAGCACACTGCCGCCGCCGCTCTGACCGCCATGTTCGGACACCATCGCCGGCGATTTCAGCGAGCGGTTCAGTTCGTCCATCAGCAGCCACGCACGCCGGTACGACATCTGCAGGCTGCGCGCCGCCGCCGAAATCGAACCGTGCTCGCGCACGGCTTCGAGCAGCGCAACCTTGCCCGGGCCCAGCGCGATCGTGTCGGCCTGCTGGATCCGCATCCTGAACCGCACCTCAGGCTTGGGGTGTACCGGTGTCTTCATGTTGTGCCGCCCTTTGAACGATGCGGCCAAGCATACACGATGGCCGCCACGGCAAACGCCGGCGCCGGGCGCCCGCTCAGACCTCGAGCACGCGCGCGACGATGCCGGCCAGCCGCTTCACGTGGCGCGGCGCGGGCAGGAGATCGGCGCCCGAGAACAGCAGCGGCGCGCCGTCGTCGATCGACAGCGGCGTATCGCCGCATTCGAACGCGACGATCACGTGTTCGCCGACTGGCGTGTTGAACAGTTCATGCCAGGAAAACGTGACCGCGTAGCCGTCGTGCGCATGCGCGACGAACACCATGCGCTTGAAGTCGCCCGGCGTATCGTTGCGCAGCCCGGCCGCGTCGAGCAGGTCCTTCAGCCGCGCGCCGCGATACGGCGCGACCGAGCGGATGAAGCGGTTCGTCGTGAAGCAGCGCAGGTCGAACGGCTCGGCCGTCGCGCTCGCGTGCCGGCGCAGATCGTCGAGCGTCACCGTCATCGGCCGCACGAACGCGCCCGTCAGCGCGATCGAGCCCGCCTCCGCCTGTTGCGCCGAGGGCGCCGCCGTCCTTTCCGTATCCATCGCCCGCCTCCGTGACGGCCTGCCGGTGGGCGGGCCTGCGTCGTATCGGCGGATATATTACGCCGCGATCGCCACGGCCGGCGGCATGCCTGCCGCATGCGCGGCATAACGGCGGCCGATCGTGCCCCGCGCTACGACAGCACGACGCGCCCGACGACCTTCCTGAGACGCTTGAAGCTGTCGGCCGATTCCGCCTTCCGGTCCGTCACGAGCGTGCCGATCCGCGCCGGCTCGCAGAAGCTGATCCGGCTGTTCGTGCCGAGCTTGCTGAAATCGGCCAGGATCGCGACTTCCGCCGCGTTGCTCACCATCGCGCGCGCCACTTCGGTTTCCATCCGGTCGAAGTTGGTCGCGCCGCGCACGGAATCGACGCCGACCGGCGACAGCAATGCGAGATCGGCGCGGTAGCGGAAGATTTCCGCGACCGTGCCGTCGCCGACGGTCGCGGCCGCGCGGGCGCCGATCGTCCCGCCGAGCAGGATCGTCTCGTTCCTCGTGTGCGCCGGGTCGCTCGACCGCATCTTCAGCGCGACGTCGATCGAATTCGTGACGATCGTGAGGCCCGACAGCTTGGCCAGTTCGTCGGCCAGCAGCATCGTGGTCGTGCCCGCGTCGATGAACAGCGTCTGCGAGCCCGCGACCAGCCGCGCGGCCGCCCGGGCGATCGCCAGCTTCGACTTCACGTGCGTCTGCGCGCGTTCGGCGATCGGCGCTTCGTCGCCCACCTGCACCGCGCCGCCGTGTACGCGCTTCAGCTCGCCCAGCGCTTCGAGGTCGACGAGATCGCGGCGCACGGTTTCGCGCGACACGTTCAGGTCGGCCATGATCCGGTCGGTGGAAACGCGCTGCATCTTCGATAACAGAAGTCGGATCCTCTGATATCGCTCTTCTTGCCACATGACTTGTCCCCGAAAATATTCGTCAATGGTATTCGAACGGCCGTCTACGCTGCGCTCTCTTCCATCTTTTTGATGCCGACGAGGGTCTGCAGGGATTGACGCACCGCCTGGAACTCGCTGCTCGTCATCTTTGCGAACACCAGGTGGATACGGTCGTCGTCGGGCGCGGCGTCGTCCCGCTCGATCACGAACTGCACGATGCGCGCCGCGTCGATGCCCGGCATCGCCTGCAGCGACGTCAGCTTCACGGCGCCGCGGCACGCGAGGATGCGCACGCCCCAGCGCTGCCGCGTGGCGAAGAAGCGCTTCTCGATCGGCTTCAGGCCGGCCAGGATCGCGAGCACGATAGCCGTGGCCGCGATCGCGGCCACGTACATGCCGCCGCCCACGGCCAGCCCGACCGCCGCGACGACCCACAGGCTCGCCGCGGTGGTCAGGCCGCGGATGATCTCGCCGCGCAGCATGATCGACCCGGCGCCGAGGAAGCCGATGCCCGACACGACCTGCGCGGCCACGCGCGACGGGTCCAGCGACACGTTCCGCGCGTTCTGGATATCGGCGAAGCCGAACGCCGACACGACCATCACGAGCGCGGCGCCCACCGCCACCAGCATGTGCGTGCGCAACCCGGCCGCCCACGACAGGCGCTCGCGCTCGATGCCGACGATGCTGCCGAGCAATGCCGCCAGCAACAGGCGGGAAACGATTTCCATCTGGCTGATCATTCGGGGCCTCCTTGGCTTGACCTGATTTACCCATCCGGTGAAGTGCGGCCCGCCGGCCGCATCCGGCGACCGGCAGGTTGTATTTTTGTGCGATGTTGCGATTTTGTGTTTTCTAATATACGGTACGAAAAAATACAAAGCCAGACCCGAGTTCGTTTGTTTCATCCGGTCAGTCAGTTCAATCGTCATACCATTCAGGCAGTACGATCCGCACTTGCTTAGGAGACCAACATGATGAAGAAGGCATGGATGTTGTCCGCCACGTTGCTGGCGGCGCTGGCAACGGCCCCCGTTCACGCGTCGGAGGCCGACGTCTGCAGGAAGGTGACGCTCGGCGACGTCGGCTGGAGCGATATCGCGGCCACCACCGGGGTCGCGATGATGCTGCTGGAAGGGCTCGGTTACGAGGCGACCAAGACGATCGCCTCGCCGCCGATCGTCCTGGCCGGCGTGAAGAAGGCGCAGATCGACGCATTCCTCGGCTACTGGGATCCGAGCATGACGCCGACGGTAAAGCCGTTCGTCGACGCCGGCGCCGTGCACCAGCTGCCGCAGCCCAACCTGGTCGGCGCGCGCTACACGCTGGCCGTGCCGCAATACGCGGCGGACAAGGGCCTCCGCGGCTTTGCCGATATCGCCAGGTTCCGCGACCAGCTCGACGGCAAGATCTACGGGATCGGCGCCGGCAACAACGGCAACGCGCTGATCCAGCGGATGATCGACCGGAACGAGTTCGGGCTGGGCGGCTTCAAGCTGGTCGAATCGAGCGAGGCCGGGATGCTGGTGCAGGTGACGCGCGCCGTGCAGGAGCACCGGATGATCGTGTTCCTCGCGTGGGAGCCGCATCCGATGAACATCAACTACAAGATCGCCTACCTCGACGGCGGCGACGGCGTGTTCGGCCCGAACTACGGCTCCGCGAAGGTCTATACGCTCGTCACGCCCGGCTATCTCGAACGCTGCCCGAACGTCGGCCGGCTGCTGACCAACCTGACGTTCACGACCGACGAGGAGAACCAGCTGATGGTGCCGATCATGAATCACGCCGATCCGGTCGCGGTGGCGAAGGAATGGGCGAAGCAGCACCCCGGCGTGCTGTCGAAGTGGCTCGACGGCGTCACGACCATCGACGGCAAGAACGCGAAGGACGCGATCGAGAAGCGGATCGGCGCATGACCACGCAACCCGAGGCATTCCCCATGCACAAGCATCTCGCGCTGTTCGACCTCGACCACACGCTGCTGCCGCTCGACAGCGACCAGGCGTGGAACCGCTTCGTCATGCAGGTCGGCTGGCGTGAAGACGACGCACACGTGGCGCTGATCGACGAGCACTACGCGCACTACGAGGCCGGCACCCTCGACATGGACGCGTATCTCGCCGTGACGCTCGCGCCGCTCGCCCGCTATCCGCGCAAGGTGCTAGAGCGCTGGCACGCGCGGTTCATGGACGAGGTGATCCGGCCGGCGATCACGCCGCAGGCGCGCGCACTGGTTGACTGGCATCGCGAGAACGGCGATCTCTGCTGCATCGTGACGGCGACCAACGTCTTCGTCACGCGGCCGATCGCGGCCGAATTCGGCATAGAGCACTTGCTCGGTATCGAGCTCGATACCGACGACGGCACGCCGGGCGGCGCGTTCACCGGCCGCAGCACGGGCGTGCCGAGTTTCCGCGAAGGGAAGATCGTGCGCACGACCGCATGGCTGGAGTCGCTCGGCTACGCGCCGTCGGATTTCGAGCGGACCTACTTCTACAGCGATTCGATCAACGACGTGCCGCTGCTGGACTACGTCACGCATCCGGTCGCGACCAATCCCGACCCGAAGCTTTCACACGTGGCCGGCACGCGCGGGTGGCCTGTCATGAAGTTGTTCTGATTCGGGGAATATCCTCTGCTGTCCATTTCTTGTCCGGAGGTGCAATGAAATACGGAACGTGCAGCAACAGTCTCGATCATTCAGGAATCCGATTCGAATCGGATCGAAAGCATGTCGTCAAGTCGCGCCGACCGGCAGGCCGCGCTCCGCACTGGCGCGGCGTCTTCGCGATCGCGCTCCTGTGCGCGCTGGCCGCTTGCGGCGACGGCGACCCGGGCGCGGCCGCCGGCGTGGCGGCCGCGCGCGCGGCCGCACCGGGCTCGGCGTCCACGCCGGTCCTTCACTGCGCGAGCGCGTGCCACTGACCGACGCAGGCCCCAGGGCCGGCCATCCACGACAGACAACGATCATGCAAAACAAACCCACAACCCGACGCCAGTTCCTCGCCGATGCGCTGAAGCTCGCCGGCGCCACCGCGGTCACGGGCATGCTGCCCGAAAGCATTGCGCGCGCGCAGGCCATTCCGGCGGCCACCGTCACCGGCACGATCCAGGACGTGAAGCACGTCGTGATCCTGATGCAGGAAAACCGCTCGTTCGACCACTACCTCGGCACGCTCGGCGGCGCGCGCGGCTTCGGCGATCCGCGGCCGGTCGTGATATCGAGCGGATATCCGGTGTGGCGCCAGCCCTGGCTGCTGTCCTACGTGTTCCCGTTCAACCCGACCCCGCCCTTCGGCACGGCGAACGGCGACACCTACTACGGCGACCTGGATCACAGCTGGAGCGGCACGCACAGCGCATGGAACAACGGCCGCTACGACAACTGGGCCGACGCGAAGACCAGCGGCACGATGTACTACTTCAAGCAGAACGACATTCCGTTCTATTACGCGCTGGCGAGCGCGTTCACGGTGTGCGACGACTACCACTGCTCGATGCTCGGGCCGACCGATCCGAACCGGCTGTATCTGTGGACCGGGTGCTGCGGCAACGTGCCGGGCTATACGCCGTACACGGACAACACGATGACGGGCACCGGCTGGACGACCCTGCCGGAACGGCTCAACACGGCCGGCGTCACGTGGAAGTTCTACCAGGACAAGGGCAACGGCCTCGACGCCGGCCATGCGTACGGCAACTCGAACAGCGCCGGCGGCACGCTGTGGTGGAACGGCAATTACGGCGACAACATCGTCCTCAATTTCAAGCAGTACCAGAACCTCGGCGCCGGCGATCCGCTCGCGCCCGCGCTCAACGGCACGCAGATCGACCCGAGCGGCGGCGGCAAGGAATACGACACGAACCTGTTCAGCCAGTTGCGCGCCGACGTCGCGAACGACGCGTTGCCGCAAGTGTCGTGGATCGCCGCGCCCTACGCGTACTGCGAGCATCCGTCGTGGGCCGCGAGCGGCGGCGAATGGTACGTGAGCAACGTGCTGAATGCGCTGACCTCGAACCCGAAGGTCTGGGCCAGCACGGTGCTGCTCGTGATGTACGACGAGAACGACGGCCTGTTCGATCACGTGCCGCCCGCCGTCCCGGCCAGTTCCGCCGCCGGCACCGGGCAGTCGACCGTGTCGACGGCCGCGGAATTCGTCGCCAGCGGCGGCGGCGCATCGGACGGTTCCGCGAGCGGCGACGTGCCGATCGGGCTGGGGCCGCGCGTGCCGATGTTCGTGATCTCGCCGTGGTCGAAAGGCGGCAAGGTGAATTCGCAGGTCTTCGATCACACGTCGGTGGTGCGGTTCCTGGAGACGCGCTTCGGCTTCCAGGAAACCAACATCTCGCCGTGGCGGCGCGCGGTGTGCGGCGACCTGACCTCGGCGTTCGATTTCACGAACGCCGACCAGACGGTTCCCGCGATCCAGCCGCCGGCGAGCAACATGAACCCGAACGGCCCGGCCGTCCTGATCCCCTACCCGACCACCACCGCCGTGCCGGCACAGACCGCCGGCCGCAGCAGCGCCTGCCGCCTGCCCTACGAGTTCTTCGTGCAGGGCAAGGTCAACCGCGCCGGCAACACGCTGTCGCTGACGATGACCAACACCGGCGCCGCGGGCGTGCATCTGCAGGCGTGGGTCGACGGCACGAGCACGATCCCCCGGCATTACACGATCGCGGCCGGTGCGAGCCCGTGCACGACCCTGTCGGATTCGCTCCCGCTGAATGCCGGCGGCTACGACTACTCCGTCTACGGCCCGAACGGCTTCCTGCAGACGTTGCGCGGCAACATCGGTTCGTCCGGCAACACGGGCTCGACCGGCGAGATCAGCCTGTGCTACGACGTGGCGAACGGCAACGTGCAGATCACGCTCGACAACTCCGCCGGCACGCGCGCGACGACGTTCCAGCTCACCGACAACGCGTACGGCATGAACGCGCGGCAGTCGGTCACCGTCGCGGCCGGCGCGACGCAGGCCGTCACGTGGTACGGCGACGGCGGCTGGTACGACGCGAGCGTCCGCGACGCGAACGATCCGAACTTCCTGCGCCGCGTGGCCGGCTGCGTGCAGACGCAAGCCGGCGCGCTGCTCACGGATTCGGCGATCGCCAATACCGGCGGGAAGTTCGTCGCGTCGCTCGCGGCGCAGGGCTCGACGTTCGGCACGCTGCGGTTCGACTACGTCGCGCCGCCGTGGAACCACAGCCCGAAGAACTGGGTCGGCATCTTTGCGCATGGCGCGCAGCCGACCAAGGGCAGCTACAAGTCGTGGGCGTACCTGCCGAAGAGCAGCGGCTCGCTGCTGTTCTCGTCCACGGCCAACAGCACGCTGACGTCCGGGCAGTACGACGCGTGGTATCTGTTCGACGACGGCTATACGCCGCTCGCGGGCCCCGTCACGATCAGCATCTGACGGGACGGCCGGGCCGGGCGCCTCCCCGCGGCCGGCACGCGTCCGGGTGCAACGTGCCGCGCCCGGATGCGGTTCGGCCGCGCGGCCCGCGCTTATACGAGCAGGTCCTCGTAGAACGCGCCGAACGGCCGCGTCGGATGCGCGATCTGGATTTCGAGGATCCACAACCCGGCGGCCGGCACGGCGTCGAAATCGCCGAGGTTGCCGGCCTTGTAGATCGCGTGCGGAAAATCGCTGACGCGGTGCCCCTTGATGTCGACGTTCAGCCGGAAGCCGTGCGCGTCGGCGCGTTGCGCGGCGAATTCGTACAGCGCGATGCCGGCGCAGCCGGTGGTGCGCCAATGGTGCTCGACCTCCGCGTAGATCGCCTTCGCGGCGTCGGCGCACGCGCGCATGTCGGGGTCGTCGCCGCAGACGAAGGTCGCGCCCGCATCGCCCTCGTGCTTCGCCCATACCGCGCCGAGATCGATGAAGAAGATGTCGTCGTCCGCGAGCACCGGGTCGCCGGTCGAACGCTCGTTGAACTTCTTCAGCGTGTTCTCGCCGAAGCGGACCAGAACCGGATGCCAGATGCGATCCATCCCTAGTTCCCCGAGGACGCGCAGCCCGAGTGCGTTGGCCTCCGATTCCCGCATGCCCGGCCGGACGCCCGCGGCGATCGCGTCGACGGCCTCCCAGGTCATGGTTCTTGCATGCTGCATCGCGTCGAGCGAAAAGGCTTCGCCGACGGCTTCTCGGTGCGTCGAATTCAAGATGGTGCTCCCGTGGGGGTGAAGGTGCGTCGTCCGTCGTTTCGATATATCCGAAAGAATATATCGTTTCGTGAACCGGCGCCGGGTCGCGTTTTCCGTTGCTTCATGGCAAAGCGGGCGCCCCGCCGGGAGCGCCCGCTCATGTTCGCGCCCGGCGCGGCCGATCAGAACTTGTGGCGCAGGCCGATCCGCGTGACGAGCTGCGTGTTCGCGCCGGCGTTGCCGATGAACGACCCCGACGAGCCGATCTCGGCCTGCACCGGCGTCGCGCGCCCGTTGATCGTGTTGCTGCCCGACGCCTTCTGGTACGCCGCGCTCACGTACACGTCCGTGCGCTTCGACAAGGCATAGTCGACCGCGGCATTGACCTGGTGCCACTTGCCGTCATAACGGCCGTCGAGCTTCGAGAACGTGTAGCCGAGCCCGCCGCTCAGCGCCGGCGTGAACGCATAGCGGCCGCCGATTTCGTAGTTGTTCAGCTTCGACGATTCGCCCGACAGCGGCGCGAACTTCGTATGCGTCCAGTTCGCCCACACGAGACCCGCGGCGATCGCGTAGCGCGCGCCGACGCCGACCGTCTCGAGGTCGCGCAGCCCGTACGTGTTGACGTTCGCGATGCTCACGCCGAATGCGGGCGACGCGCCGTTCGGGAAGCGGATGTTCGTGTACGCGGCGCCGATGCCGAACGGACCTTGCGCGTAGTTCGCGCCGAAGCTGTACGCGCTCGACGAACCCTGCGAGCCGTTCGCGCCGGTCGTGGTCGGCGTGCCCGCGAACTGCGTCGAGTTCGAGAAGCCGTACAGCGCGCCGAACGTGAAGCCCGCGAAGTTCGCGCTCTGGAATTTCACCGCGTTGTTGATGCGGCTCGACGTCAGCTGGTCGAGATCGTTGATGTGATACGCATAGTTGCCGGCCGGCGTCTGGCTGCCCATCGAATAGTTCGCGCCGATGTAGTCGGTCGAGAACGAGTACTGGCGGCCGAACGTCAGCGAGCCGATCCCGTTCTTCGACAGGCCGACGAACGCCTGGCGGCCGAACAGCGCGCCGCCCTAGCCGATCGTGCCGTCGCCGCTGCTGAAGCCGTTTTCGAGCACGAACAGCGCCTTCAGCCCGCCGCCGAGATCCTCGGTGCCGCGAATGCCCCAGCGGCTGCCCGACGCCACGCCGTCGCCGTACTTGACGAGCTTGCCGTGCCCGCCCGTCGCCGCGACCTTGTTCGCATACGTGACGCCCGCGTCGATCAGCCCGTACAGCGTGACGCTGCTTTGCGCTTGCGCAGCAGTGCCGAACATCCCGAGTGCGGCCGCGGCCACGATGGTCTTTTTCATGCTTTTTCCTTTTGTTGTGGGCGCACGCGCCTGCGTCGCGGCAGAGCGCGCGGCGTGTTGACGAAAAACGCTGGACGAACGAACACAAGCCCGGACCGGCAGACGCACCGACCCCTCATGCGTACGCACGATGTTTCGTGTCGATGCCTGGGTGGGCTTGCTGAAGCGGCGTGCCGTCGGGCGGCCGCTCCGGTTGCCGCGTCGCGAAACACGCGCACCGGTTGCGCATGCCGTGACGACGTATTGCTCCGGCGATGCAGGTCAGAATCTCTTCCGGCTTTCGTGGAGCAGATGGACGACGTGACGCCAAGCGGCGTCACGACCTTCGATATATCTGACGAAATATATCGAGTTGTTACCAAACGGTAAACAATTATTCGGGTTCCTGTCGTCTTTCATCCACAGGCGATCGGTGGCGACGCCGCAGCGTCGACCCGGCGCACGGTCGGCGCCATCGGGCCGGAGTCGCGCCGAAATCCAGCATAATCAGGCGGTTGACCGCGCCACCCGGCCGGCGCGGGCGTGCCGCAACCGCGTGCGACGCCGTCCGGCTCGCCGCCGGCCCGTGCCCCGTGGCCGACAGCGCAGCCGGACTGTGCCGCTCGCGCTCGCGGCGAATTGTGCAGGTGCGAAACACGAAGAACGGAACAGCATACGATCCGGCGCGCAGCATCGCGCCGACGATCGCGTCACGGGCAAGACCACACCATTTCGCCAGAGGCAGGACATCGACACATGGATCAAGCCGAGCACATCAGCATCGAGCAAGCGGCCGCGCTCACCGGCGACGAACTGGACGGCTGCGACTTCTCGTTCGAGATCGCCTGGACGCTGAATGCGCCCTACCAGGATCTGCTCGACCTGCGCGCACTGCCCGTCTTGCACCAGGATTACGGTTTCGATCCGGCCGGCGGAGACGGCGCTTCACCGGGCAGGACGGCGCTGTTCCGTGCGACCTCGGGCGGCCGGCTCGCCGGCTTCGTGACGATTCGGGAAAGCGGGAACGGCATGGCCGGGATCGCGGCGCTGGCCGTCGAGCGCCGCTGCCGGCGGCACGGCATCGCGCAGCTGCTGCTGGCGGCCGCCGAAGCATGGGCGCGCGGCCATGGATTCGGTTTCATGCGGCTGGAAACGCAGTCGAACAACGTCGCCGCATGCAGTACCTGCGCCCGCTTCGGCTTCGTGCTCGGCGGACACGATCGCCTGCTGTACGCGGACGGCCCGCACGACGGCGAGGTGGCGCTGTTCTGGTACAAGGACCTGCGCGACGGGCAGCGCGCAACGAGCCGCACGGTGGACCCGGAATCCCTGCGGCCGCTGCCGTGACGCGGTGCCGCGACGCGGCATCCGCCGCGGGCCGCCGCGTCAGCTCCGCGTCGCCACGATGAACAGGCGCGGGAACGGCAGCAGCACGGTGCCGTCGGCAAGCGCCGGATAGCCGCCCGGCCCCGCGATCGCCGCGCGGTACTGCGCGAGAAACGCCGTGCGCTCTCCGTCGTCGAGCGCCGCGAGGAATGGCCGCAGCGCACTGCCCTTGAACCATTCGACGACCGCGTCGGCGCCGCCGCGCAGCGGGTGATAGTAGGTCGTGCGCCACAGGTCCACGCGCGAGCACAGCGGCGACAGCAGCGCATGGTAGTACCGTGCGTCGAACCGCTCGGTGCGCGCCGCGCCTTTCAGCTTGTCCGCCCACGGCCCTGCCGCGGCGACTTCCCGCATCAGCCGGTGCGCGGGTTCGTCGAGGTTGTCCGGCATCTGCACCGCGAGATGGCCGCCCGGCGCGAGCCGGCCGACGAGCGCCGGAAACAGCGTGTCGTGCGCGGGGACCCACTGCAGCACCGCATTCGCGAGAATCAGGTCGTAGCCGCCGGGATCGTCCCACGTCGCGATGTCCGCGACATCGAAACGCAGGTCCGGCAGGCGCTTGCGCGCGGCGGCGATCATGTCTTCCGACGCATCGATTCCGTGCACCGTTGCATCCGGCGCACGCGCGATTAGCGCCTCCGTCGAATTGCCCGGCCCGCAGCCGATGTCGATCGCCGTGCGAATCGGCGTATCCGGCACGGCGGCCAGCAGGTCGCGGATCGGCCGCGTGCGTTCATCCTCGAATTGCACGTACTGCGCCGCATATCGGTCGAGCGGGGTCGTCATGGTGTTCCTCCTGATCGGCGTGGACGGTGTCGCGGGATGTCGACGGTCGTCGATGCAACGCATTCTGCAATCGGCACGGAGTTCAGTAAAATGAATTTAATATCGTGATTGATTCAAATTCCTGATGAAAATCGATACGCTCGGTGTCCAGGCCTTCGTCGCCATTGCCGACGGCGGCAGCTTCCGGCAGGCAGCCGATACGCTGCACGTCACGCAGACGGCCATCACGCAGCGGCTGCGCAAGCTCGAGACCTTCCTCGGCGTCGCGCTGGTCGAGCGCACCACACGCCGCACGACGCTCACCGAAATCGGCAGGCGGTTCCTGCCGCAAGCGCGCCGGCTGCTGAACGAGCTGTCCGACGCACTCACCGAAATTCGCGAGACCGGCCTGAGCCAGCGCGGCGACGTCACGATCGCCTGCGTGCCGACGGTCGGCGTGCAATACCTGCCGCGCATCCTGCGCGCGTTCTCCGCGCACCGGCCGCACGATCGCGTGAAGATCCTCGATCATGCGTCCGCATCGGTGCGGCAGGCCGTGCTGCATCGCGAGGCCGAGTTCGGCATCGGCATCGCCGGCGACGGGCATCCGGAGCTGGTCGACGTGCCGCTGACGAGCGATCCGTACGTGCTGGCGTGCCGCGACGATCATCCGCTCGCGAAGCGGCGGCGCGTTCGCTGGGCCGCGCTGCAGCCGCATCCGCTGATCTTCGCCGGCGAAGTGAGTGGCAATCGCGGGCTGCTCGACGGCGCGCTGAAGACGAGCGGCGTCGAGCTGCATTCGTTTTACGAAGTGCAGCGCAGCTCGACCGCGCTCGGGCTCGTCGCGGAAGGGCTCGGCGCGGCCGTGGTACCGAGGCTCGCGATCCAGAAGAACGCATATCCGATGATCCGCACGATCGGGCTCGTCGAGCCGTCCGTGTCGCGCACGCTCGTGCTCGTCACGCGCCGGCATGCGCAGCTGTCGCCGGCCGCCCGTGCGCTGTACGACATGATTGCCGAACAGGCATCGCCCGCGCGATAGCGTCCCGGGCTCGCCGCGCGGCGGCACCTTCGGGTAGTATCCCCACTCGCGGTCAAGACGGCCGGCGCCTACCCGGCGCCGCACCCGCCCTGCCGTCGCTGCACGGCCGTTCCTCACCACCCCTGCACGGAGCACTGCATGGCCTATCGCAACTATCACAAGCGCAAGATTGCAGACCGGGAACTTCATCCCGAAACCCAGATGATGTCCTACGGCTACGATCCGTTCCTGTCGGAAGGATCGGTGAAGCCGCCCGTGTTCCTGACGTCCACCTTCGCGTTCCGCACGGCCGAGGACGGCGCCGAATTCTTCGACGTCGTGGCCGGACGCAAGCCGTCGCCCGAGGGCGAAGGCGCGGGCCTCGTCTACAGCCGCTTCAATCATCCGAACCTGGAGATCGTCGAGGATCGCCTCGCGCTGCTCGACGATTCCGAAGCCGCCGTCGTGACGTCGAGCGGCATGTCCGCGATCGCCGCGATCCTGCTGACGTTCCTGCGGCCGGGCGACTGCGTCGTCCAGTCGGTGCCGCTCTACGGCGGCACCGAAACGCTGATCTCGAAGTTCCTGCCCGAGTGGGGCATCCGCTCCGAAGTGATCGCCGACGGGCTGTCCACCGGCGCGATCCGCGCCGCGCTCGAGGCGGCCGCGCAAAAGGGCAACGTGCGGATGTGCTACATCGAGACGCCCGCCAACCCGACCAACGCGCTGTTCGACCTCGAAGGGCTGCGCAGCGAGATCGACGCGTTCGAGGCGCGCCACGGCTACCGCCCGCTGTCGGTCTGCGACAACACGCTGCTCGGGCCGCTGTACCAGAAGCCCTCGCGGCAGGGCATCGACCTGAGCGTGTACTCGCTGACGAAATACATCGGCGGGCACAGCGACCTCGTCGCCGGCGGCGTCACGGGTAGCCGCGAGCTGATCACGCGGATCCGCTCGATCCGCAGCGCGCTCGGCTCGCAACTCGACCCGCATTCGTCGTGGATGATCACGCGCTCGATGGAAACGCTCGTGCTGCGCATGCAGCAGGCCGCGCGCAGCGGCAGCGCCGTCGCCCGCTGGCTCGCCGACAACCCGCATCGTCCGGTGCGCGTGCTGCACCCCGAACTCATCGACGATCCGGCCTACCAGGCCGTCTATCGGCGCCAGTGCAGCGGGCCCGGCTCGACGTTCGCGTTCATCCTCGACGGCGGCCGCGAACAGGCGTTCCGGTTCATCAACCACCTGACGCTCTTCAAGTCGGCCGTCAGCCTCGGCGGCACGGAGTCGCTGATCTGCCATCCGGCATCGACGACGCATTCGGGCGTGCCGGCCGACGCCCGCGCCGCGGCCGGCGTATCGGAAGGGCTGATTCGCGTGTCGGTCGGGCTCGAACATCCGGACGACCTGATCGCCGACCTGTCGTACGCGCTCGAGCACTGCTGACGCGCCCGGCGCGCCTCCGTGCCGGCTCGCACGGAGCGCGCGCCGGCCGGCGCGGCCGGCAACCGGCAACGCCCTGCGCGCCGGGATGCCGGCGCTCGGGCCGCGCCATCCTGCTTGCGCGAACAGGGAGTCGCACCATGGACATCGAGCGGCATCGATACGCGATCACCGATCCGCAGGGCACGCCGCTCGCGACGATGACGATCGGGCAGGCGATCGACCGGGCGGCCGGGCTGCCCGAGCGCTACTGCACGGGCCGCATATGCGTCGAACTCGAATATGAATCGACGTCGTTCGGCACGACCACCCGGGTCAGGAAATTCCCGCTGGATGCAACGTGGTTTCCCGTCGACGATGCGTCGTTCAAGATGCGCGTCGGCGACTTCTCCTTGCCGCCGGAATTGTGCTGCCGGGGCATCGGCACGCTGTGCTGGTCGAAGATCCACGAAACGCTTCCCCGTCCGCCACGCGATGCCCTGATCCTCACCGGCGCACTCAGCAGCAAGGATGCCAAGCTCACCGGCATGATCCGCGGGACGATGCAGACGATCGACAACCTGCGTCGCCGGAACGACTTCTGGCTCCGCATGCTGGCCCCGGGAACGCAGGTACTCCAGTCCGACCGGAACGGCGACGGGTCCTTCAGCGGCCGCTTCGTCGACCCGGCCCGTCACGCGAATGATCCGAAGAAGGCGATCGCCACGAAAATCTGACCGCGCGATGCGGGCCGGCCGATCCGCGTCAGAGCACCTTCACCATGAATACGCGCGACGTCCCGTCGGGCTCGCACGGCACTTCGCCGAACGCTTCGTAGCCGTGCTTCCGGTAGAAATCCGGCGCCTGGAACGAGATGGTGTAGAGCACCGCGCGCGCGCATCCGCGTCGTTTCGCCTCCGCTTCGGCCTCGCGCAGCAACCGGCTGCCGAAGCCGCCGCCGCGCAGCGCCTCGGGCAGGTAGAACAGTTCGATGAAGAACAGACCGAGCGAGGTGCGGCCGGTCAGGCCGCCGAGGATGTCGCCGGTCGCGGGATCGGTGACGTACACGTCGAGCGCGGACGCATCGTCCCGCCCCGTCATCGCATGGTTGAATTCGCCGAGCTTGCGACCGATGAAGTCGCGCGCGGCCGGCTGCTCGGTGTCGGTGAGCCGGAAAGATACGTCGGGTTGCGTCGTCATGAGGCGGGGGCGATCGAGACAGGGAACCGCCGGGCGTGCACCGCCCGGGCCGGGAATCGTATGACTATAACGCGTCGCCCGGCAGGCCGGGGCGGAGTGCCCGCCGCGGCCCGCGTCACCTGTCTCGCACGCAATGCCCGTGCGTGCCGGCCCCCGCGCTCACGCCATCGCGAAGGCCGCCTTCATGTCGGCCATGCGGCGGCGTTCGCGCGCGATCATCATCCGGTTCACGACGATCACGCCGATCGTCACCGCCGTGATGAACAGCGTCGCCAGCGC
>NZ_JPGM01000027.1:0-126898 GCF_000731655.1 Burkholderia sp. MSh2
GACTCGGGACTCGGGACTCGGGACTCGGGACTCGGGACTCGGGACTCGGGACTCGGGACTCGGGACTCGGGACTCGGCATGCGACATGCGGCATGCGGCATGCGGCATGTGGCATGTGGCATGTGGCATGTGGCATGTGGCATGTGGCATGTGGCATGTGGCGGGCGGCATGTGGCGGACGGCACCGGCCCGATCCATACGCCGCCATGAAAAACGGCACGCGGGCCGGCGCCATCGCCCGCCCGCGTGCCGTCGCGGCACCGCGCTGCCTGCCCGTGCGCTACCGGCGCCGCACGACCATCAGCCGCAATTCGGTCATGTCCTCGATCGCGTAGCGGATCCCTTCGCGGCCGAGGCCCGAATCCTTCACGCCGCCGTACGGCATGTTGTCGACGCGGAACGACGGCACGTCGTTGATCACGACGCCGCCGACCTCCAGCTCGTCCCACGCACGCTGCGCATGCGTGAGCGAATCGGTAAACACGCCCGCCTGCAACCCGAAGTCGCTGTCGTTCACGCGCGCGAGCGCATCGTCGAACCGCTCGAACTTCTCGAGGATCGCGACCGGGCCGAACGCCTCCTTCCGGTACAGGTCCTGCTCGCGCCCGACGTTCTCCAGCAGCGTCGCCTCGAACATCGCGCCGTCGACCTTGCCGCCCGCGACGATCCTCGCGCCCGCCGCGACGGCCGCATCCATCCAGCCGGACAGCCGGCGCGACTCGCCTTCGGAGATCATCGGGCCGACGAAGGTTGCCGGGTCCTTCGGATCGCCCATCTTCAGCGAACGCGTCTTCGCGACCAGCTTCTCGCGCAGCGCGTCGTAGAGATCGGCATGCACGAGGATCCGCTGCACGCCGATGCAGCTCTGGCCGGACTGGTAGTACGCGCCGAATGCGAGACGCTCGACCACGTAGTCGAGCCGGTCGCGCTGATCGGCATCGACGATCGCGGCCGCATTGCCGCCGAGTTCCAGCACGACTTTCTTCTTGCCGGCCTTCTCCTTCAGCGCCCAGCCGACCGCGGGCGACCCCGTGAACGACAGCAGCTTGAACCGCTCGTCGGTCGTGAACAGGTCGGCGCCGTCGCGATGCGCGGGCAGCACCGAAAACGCGCCCTTCGGCAGGTCGGTTTCCGCGAGCACCTCGCCGATGATCAGCGCGCCGATCGGCGTGCGGCTCGCGGGCTTCAGCACGAACGGGCAGCCGGCCGCGAGCGCCGGCGCGACCTTGTGCGCGGCGAGGTTCAGCGGGAAGTTGAACGGCGAGATGAACGAGCACGGACCGATCGGCACGCGCTTCGTGTAGCCCGTATAGCCCTGCGCACGCGCGGAGATCTCGAGGTTGACGATCTCGCCGTCGATGCGCACCGATTCCTCGGAGGCCACGCGGAACGTGTCGATCAGCCGCGTCACTTCGCCCTTCGAATCGTTGATCGGCTTGCCGGCCTCGATGCACAGCGCCTCGGCCAGCTCGTCGAAGCGCTCGCGAAAGCGCGCGACGCAATGGTCGAGCACCGCCTGCCGCCGGTACGCGGGCAGCTCGCGCATCGGTTTCGCGGCGTCGACCGCCGCGCCGATCGCCGCGTCGATCGCCCTGGCATCGGCCAGCGCGACCCGTGTCGCGACCTGGCCGCTGAACTTGTCCGTCACGTCCAGATCGGTGTTCGCGTACACGGCCTCGTTGGCGAGGTAGTACGGATAGGTTTCCTTCAGCATGGAACGGCTCCTTCCGGTGAGCGGGGGCTTCAGAGCTGCGCCGACAGGCGCTTGATCTCGCGGTTCAGCACGCGTTCGTTGTCCGAATAGTCGATCGGCACGTCGATCACGTGCACGCCCGGCGACGACAGGCACTCGCGCAGCAGCGGCTCGAGATCGTCGGCCGCCTCGACGCGGTGCCCGTGTGCGCCGTAGCTTTGCGCATACGACACGAAATCGGGGTTCTGCAGCGTCATCGCGAAATCGGGGAAGTTCATGTTCTCCTGCTTCCAGCGAATCATCCCGAACGCATCGTCGCGCAGGATCATCACGACGATGTCGAGCTTCAGCCGGACGGCCGTTTCGAGCTCCTGGGAATTCATCATGAAGCCGCCGTCGCCGCACACGGCGATCACCTTGCGCTGCGGATGCACGATCTTCGTCGCGATCGCCGACGGCACGCCCGCGCCCATCGACGCGAGCGCGTTGTCGAGCAGCAGCGAGTTCGGCTCGTGCGCGCGCCAGTAGCGCGCGAACCAGATCTTGTACATGCCGTTGTCGAGACAGACGATCCCGTCGACCGGCAGCGCGTTGTACAGGTCGTTGACGATGCGCACCGGGTACATCGGGAAGCGCGGATCGTGCTGGCCCTTCTCCAGATGCGCGTCGAAATGCTCCTTGATCATCGCGAAGCGCGCGAAATCCCAGTGCGGCTGCGGGACGACCGCCTCCTTCATCTGCCACACCGCGTTCGCGATGTCGCCGACCACCTCGATCTGCGGAAAATACACGGGATCGACCTGCGCGCCGAGGAAGTTCACGTGGATCACGGTCTTGTCGTCCGCGCGCATGAAGAACGGCGGCTTCTCGATCACGTCGTGGCCGACGTTGATGATGCAGTCCGCGTGTTCGATCGCGCGGTGCACGAAATCGCCGTCGGACAGCGTCGCGTTGCCGAGCCACAGCGGGTGCGTCTCGTCGATCACGCCCTTGCCCATCTGCGTCGTGAAGAACGGGATGCCCGTCTTGTCGACGAATTCGCCGAGGATCTTGCGGGTGGTCTTGCGGTTGCCGCCCGCGCCGATCATCAGCAGCGGATGGCGCGCGGCCTGGATCGCGGCGACCGCGTGCGCGACCGCCTTCTCCTCGGCCACCGGCCGCCGGCTGTAGCTGCGCGGGATCGGCTGGCCGTCGCCCTCCTCGTGCGCGATGTCTTCCGGCAGCTCGAGGTGCGCGGCGCCCGGGCGCTCTTCCTCCGCGCGGCGGAACGCCTCGCGCACGGCCGACGGGATGTTGCCGATCGACACGATCTGCCGCGTGAACTTCGTGAGCGGCTGCATCATGCCGACCACGTCGACGATCTGGAAGTGGCCCTGCTTGCTGGACTTGATCGGCTTCTGGCCGGTGATCATCAGCATCGGCATGCCGCCGAGCTGCGCGTACGCGGCGGCCGTCACGAAGTTCGTCGCGCCGGGGCCGAGCGTCGCGAGACACACGCCGGTGCGCCCCGTCAGGCGGCCGTAGGTGGCGGCCATGAACCCGGCCGCCTGCTCGTGCCGGGTCAGCACGAGCTTGATCTTCGAGCGCCGCAGCGATTCGAGCAGATCGAGGTTTTCTTCGCCGGGAATGCCGAACACGTACTCGACGCCTTCGGCTTCCAGCGCCTTCACGAACAGATCCGATGCTTTCATGGGGGACTCTCGGTTGATGCCGCCTGCCCGGCATACGGACACGTGGCGTACATGACGCGCGCCGGCCTACGGCGCGCGGACGCTTACCTACTGGACACAGACCACGGCACTGCCCGCCGCGCGACACAACGTGCACGGCGGTGCCCTCCGGATGCCGGAGGACGAACGGACCCGCCCGCGCGCGGCGGGTGCGCACGGGCGGCAAGGACGTTTTTGATTGTAGACGGATTCGAAAAATTCCGACGTCCGCAGGTTGCCTGATTCGCGCGCGGCGCGCCCATCGGCCAGACGGCCATTGCGCCGACAAACGACGCGCGCGGCCTTATGGTGAAGGCCATGCACACCACCCGGATATGTGAACCATGGTTGACACACCGCTATCGATGACATACAGTGCTCCAACCCTCAGCATCCGAACCACCTGCGTGTTCGACGCATGGTTCGCCGCGCTGCCGGACCGCATCGCGAAGCGCCGCATCCAGGCACGCATCGACCGCCTGTCGATGGGCAATCCGGGCGACTGGAAATCCGCCGGCTCGCCGGTCGTCGAAATGCGGATCGACCACGGCCCCGGCTACCGCGTCTATTACGTGCGGCGCGGAACGATCTGGGTCATCCTGCTCTGCGGCGGCGATAAATCGACGCAACAGGCCGACATCCGGGCCGCGCACGCGATGCTTGCGCATCTCGACATGGAGTAATCGATGGACAAGATCAGCACCCGGCCGTGGGATTCGGCCGACCACCTGAAGACCGAAGACGACATGGCCGATTATTTCGAAGCGTGCCTGCAGGAAGCCGGCGACGATCCGGCCTTCATCGCGCACGCGCTCGGCGTGATCGCACGCGCACGCGGCATGTCGCAAGTCGCGCGCGACGCGGGCCTGTCGCGCGAAGGGCTGTACAAGGCGCTGTCGCACGACGGCAACCCGAGCTTCGGCACGATCCTGAAGGTCATCAAGGCGCTCGGCCTGCAACTGCACGGCGCGAAGGCGCACGCGTAACGCGCATGACGCGCCGGCGCGCGGCATCGCATCCGCTCCGCGATCGCGCTGCCCGCGGCCGCCTCAGTGCAGCCACCCGGCCGCCCAGCGCGGCACCAGCGACACCAGATACAACCCGAGCCCGATCAGCCCGCCGACCAGCGTGCCGTTGATGCGGATGTACTGCAGGTCCTTGCCGATGTTCAGTTCGATCTGCCGCGACATCTCGCGCGCGTCCCAGTTGCGCACCGTGTCGCGAATGTGGCGCATCAGGAAATCGGCAAAATCCGGCGCCATCTCGTGCACGGCCTTCTCCACATGCTCGTTCAGCGACGCGCGCAGCGCCGGGCTTTCCGCGAGCCGCGCGCCCAGCCAGCCGCCGAGCGTCGCGGCCTGCCGGTGCAACGTCGAATCGGGGCGCGCGAGGTCCGCCTTCAGCCACCCGCGCAGCTGGTCCCACAGGTCGCGCACGTAGCCGTTGAACGCATCGCCGTCACGGATATAGCGCCTGATCTCCTCGCCCTTCGCGATGAACGCGGGGTCGTGCTTCAGCCGCTCGGTCAGCCGCGCGACCGTCCGGTCGAAACGTTGCCGCAGCTCGTGCTCGGGGTCGGCCGCTACGCCTTCCAGCACGCGGCTCACCGCGCTGGCGAGCATCCGCGCGCCGTTCTCGCCGAACCATTGCGTCGGCATGATCTTCTCGATCTTCGGGTATTGCGTTTTCAGCCATTCGACGATGAAACCCGCGATCACCTCGCGGTTCTCCTCCTTGTCGAGCACGTCGACCACCTGTTCGATCGCATCGTCGAGCAGCACCTGGTGGCGCCCGTCCTTCGTCAGCGTGTCGAGAATCGCGCCGGCCGATTGCGACAGGTCGACCCGGTCGAGCCCCGCGCGGAACGCGTCGTGGACGAACGACTGGATGCGCGCATCGTCGGTCATGTCGAGCGCGAAGCTCATCAGCTTCGTCACGTAGCCGCCGAGCGCGTCGGTGTTCGCCGGCTCGCCGAGCCACGCGCCGAGCTTCCGCGCGGGATCGTGCTGGCGGATCTGCGCGGCGAGCGCGTCGGGCCCGAGGAACTTCTCGCGCACGAACACCGCGAGGTTGTCGGCGATCTTGTCCTTGTTCTTCGGAATGATCTCGGTATGGCGTGACACGAACGGAATCGGCACGCGACGGAACAGCGCGACGACCGCGAACCAGTCGGCCAGCGCGCCGACCATCGCGGCCTCGGCCACGGCCTTGAAACCGTCGACCCACGGGCCGCGCGGCAGCAGGATCGTCGTGACGAACACCGCGACGGCGGCCAGCAGCAGCCACAGTGCGCGGCGCTTGCTTCGTTTCAGTTCGAGGGCTTTGTCTGGCGTCATGGGCAACCGGTCGGGCGAAGGATGCCGCCAATATGCACCGAGTCGGCGCCCGCCGACAAATGGCCGACCCTGATTAACGGCCGGCCGCCGAGGCATCGGCCGGACCGTCGGGGCCATTTCCGCCCCGCTTTTCGTACACGCGTTTCATTCGGCGCGGCACCGGCCACGCCCCTTCGCGACAGCCCTCCGGCGCCGCGCATCGCCCGCTCGGCCCCGCCAGCCGGGCTGTCTCTCAATGTCGTGTTTACCCGGATAGCACGACGTCGTTGCGTCCGCTCAGACTGTATTCACATTTCGAGACACTGTCTCTCATATAGAGACGAACATCATGCTCAAGACACTCAGCAGCGCACTGCAACTGATGCAGTACTTCACCGCCCGCCAGGCCGTATGGGGCGTCCGCGAACTCGCGAAGGAGAGCGGCGTGCATCACGCGATCGTCCATCGCGTGCTCGCGACGTTCGCGGCCGAGGGCTACCTCGTGCAGGACGACGCGGGCCGCTATGCGCTCGGCCTGCGCTGGTTCGAGATGGGCGAGATCGTGCGGCGCTCGCTGTCGCCGTCGCAAATCGTCGAACCCGCGCTGCATCGGCTCGCGCAGCAAAGCGGCGAGACCGTGTTCCTGTCGTTGCTCGACGGCTACGAAGGGCTGTGCCTCGACATCGCGCACGGCGACCAGCAGTTGCGTTTCTCGATCGAGGAAGGCCAGCGCTTCGCGCTGCATGCGGGCGCGCACGGCAAGGCGATCCTCGCGTTCCAGCCCGATCCGGTGCGCGACGAAGTCTTCGCCCGCGCGACGCGGGCCGGCCAGACCGTCGATCGCGCGGCCGTCGAGGCGCGCCTCGAGGTGATCCGCGAGAGCGGCTGGGCCTATACGCGCGAAGAAGCCGCCACCGGCGTCGCGGGCCTCGCGGTGCCGCTCACCGCGAAGGGCAGCCGCTCGGTCGCCGGATCGCTCGCGATCTCCGGGCCGATGCAGCGCCTCGACGAATCGGCCGTGCCGCGCCTGCTCGACGCGCTGAACGACGCGCGCCGCAAGATCGAGGGCGTGCTCAGCCTGATGCGCTGAGCCCATACCGCCCCCCAAAAAACGACAGACATCAGGCATCAGGAGGAGAAACCCATGAACGCCCAGCAAGACGCGCCGGCCGGAGAGCCGGCCGCGCCCGCCACCCCGTCCGGCGCCCCGCGCGTCCGGTTCGCCGAACCCGTGCTGCTGATCGTGTCGGTCGTGCTGTCCGTGCTCGGCGCGATCATCGGCATGCAGCTGATCGTGTCGCTCGGCATCTCGGCGAACACGTCTATCATCGGCGCGCTGATCGCGATCGTGTTCTCGCGCATCCCGCACGAACTCGCTCGGCGCTTCCGCGTGCTCGAACGCCAGAACCTCGTGCAGACGGCCATTTCGTCGGCCACGTTCGGCGCGGCGAACTCGCTGATGATCCCGATCGGCGTGCCGTACGCGATGGGCATGCCCGAGCTGGCGACGCCGATGCTGATCGGCGCGCTCGCCGCGATGCTCGTCGACGGCACCATGCTCTACCTGCTGTTCGGCAGCCGGATCTTCCCGGCCACGGGCAGCTGGCCGTCGGGCGTCGCGACCGCCGAAGCGATCTGGGCCGGCGACCGCGGCGGCCGCAAGGCCGCGTTCCTCGGCATCGGCGTCGCGGTTGGCGTGGCCGGCGCGTGGATCGGCATTCCGATGTCCGCGTTCGGCGCGGCGTTCCTCGGCAACCTGGCGGCGCTGACCATGTTCGGCCTCGGGCTGCTGATCCGTGGCTACTCGGTCGCGCTGACCGGCGTCGATATCGCGAAAGCGTACATCCCGCACGGCGTGATGATCGGCGCGGGCATCGTCGCCATGCTGCAGGTGTCGACCGAGATCCGCCGCGCACGCCGCGCGCCGGTCGACGAAGCCGGCACGGGCGACGTGTCGCCGCAGCGCGCGGGCCGCATCCTCGGCCTCGGCTATGTCGTCTACATGCTGATCGCGCTCGTGATCGTGGGCTGCACCGGCGGCTTCTCGGAGATGTCGACCGGCATGCTGATCGTGTTCGTGCTGTACGCGGCGTTCTCGGCGTACATCCACGAGCTGATCGTCGGCATCGCCGCGATGCATTCGGGCTGGTTCCCGGCCTTCGCCGTCGCGCTGATCACGCTGACGATCGGCATCCTGATCGGCTTCCCTGCGCCCGCGCTCGCGGTGCTGGTCGGCTTCTCGGCCGCGACGGGGCCGGCCTTCGCCGACATGGGCTACGACCTGAAGACCGGCTTCCTGCTGCGCGGGTCGGGCCGGGACCCGGCGCTCGAAATGGCCGGCCGCCGCCAGCAGTTCCTCGCGGCGACGCTCGGCTTCGCCGTCGCCGGCATCGTGGTCGTGCTGTTTCACCACGGCTTCTTCAGCCGCGACATGCTGCCGCCGGTCGATCGCGTCTACGCGGCGTCGATCAAGGCCGGCTCGTCGTGGGACATCGCGCGCGACCTCGCGATCTGGGCCGTGCCCGGCGCGCTGCTGCAGTGGCTGGGCGGTGCAAGGCGCCAGCTCGGCGTGCTGCTGTCGACCGGCATGCTGCTCACCTCGCCGCTCGCGGGCTTCGCCGTGCTGACCGGCCTCGCGATCCGCTTCATCCTGCTGCGCACGCGCGGCGAACGCGACATCGCCGAGATGAGCGCGTTCGCGGGTGGCGTGATCGCGGGCGACGCACTCTTCAGCTTCACGCGCTCGCTCATCAAGCTCAAGTAATCCGTTTCACCGACAGGACCCCTGATGGACATCACCGCAATCCGCGCCGATACGCCGCTGACCGCCTCGACGATCTACCTCGACACGGCCGCCGCATCGCTGCCGCCCGAGCCCGTGCTCGACACCGTCAACGACTATCTGCGCGACACCGGCCGCGTCGGCATCTACCTGCCCGCGTTCCGCAAGGCCACCTATGCGCGCGTCGACGCCGTGCGCACGCAGCTCGCCGCCTTTCTCGGCGCGCAGGCCGACGAGATCGCGTTCACGAAGAACGCGACCGAGGCGATCTCGCTCGTCGCGCAGGGGCTGCGCTGGCAGCCGGGCGACGAAGTGCTCGTCGCGGATACCGAAATGCTCAGCAACCTGCTGCCATGGAAGCGGCTCGAAGCCACGCACGGGATCGTCGTGAAGATGATTGCCGCGAACGACGAAGGGCTGCTGGCGCCCGACGCGTTCGCGCGGGCCGTCACGCCGCGCACGCGCCTGCTCACGTTCTCGCACGTGCCGAACTCGTCGGGCGCGCTGCAGGACGCCGCCGCGCTGTGCGCGATGGCCCGCGCGAACGGCGTGCTGTCGCTCGTCAATGCATCGCAGAGCATCGGGATGGTCGCGACCGACGTGCGCGCGCTCGACTGCGATTTCCTCGCGGGCTGCGGCCGCAAGGCGCTGCGCGCGACGGAAGGTTCCGGTTTCCTCTATGTGCGGCGCGAGCGGATCGATGCGCTCGAACCGGTGCTCGCCGGCTGGTGGAACGGTGCGTGCGACCGGACGACCGGCGCGCTGTCGTTCGTCGCCGGCGCGAAGCGCTTCGAAGCCGGCTGCCCGATCGTGCCGGCGATTCTCGGCCTCGGCGCCGCGCTTGACTATGCGCAGCGCATCGGCGTCGCGCAAATCGAGGCACGCGTGCGCGAGCTGACCGCGTATGCGGTCGAGCGCTTCGCAACGCTGCCCGGCTTCGAACTCTACGGCCCGCGCGATGCGGCGCGCCGCATCGGCATCGTGCCGTTCAACCTGCGCGGCGTCGATCCCGCGACGATCGTCGCGGCGCTCGAGGCGCAGCACTGCATCATCGAGGCCGGCAACTTCATGGCCGACGCGATCCTCGCGCGCTACGGCGTGTCGACGATGGCGCGCGTGTCGCTGCACTACTTCAACACCCGCGACGAAATCGACCGCGTCGCCGCGCTGATCCGCGCGGCGGCCCGCTGATCCCCTTCCCTACGACCGACCCAGGAGCCATCATGAACTCACGTTTCCTGCTGATGAGCAGTTCCCGCAAGGACGCGCTCGGCTATCTCGAGCACGCGACCGAACAGATTCACGCGCTGTTCCGCCACGAGGCGCGCAAGATCGTCTTCGTGCCGTACGCCGGCGTGTCGTTCAGCTTCGACACCTACGAAGGCCTCGTGAAGCCGGTGTTCGAGAAGCTCGGCTACGCGCTCGAATCGCTGCATCGCAGCGCCGACCCGCGCAAGACGATCGAGCACGCCGACGCGATCGCGATCGGCGGCGGCAACACGTTCGCGCTGCTCAAGCGTCTGTACGACGCGGACCTCGTCGACGCGATCCGTGCGCGCGTGCAGGCCGGCGTGCCGTACATCGGCTGGAGCGCGGGCAGCAACGTCGCCTGCCCGACGATCCGCACGACCAACGACATGCCGATCGTGCAGCCGCCCACGCTGCGCGCGCTCGGCCTCGTGCCGTTCCAGATCAACCCGCACTTCATCAGCGGCAAGCCGGCCGGCCACAACGGCGAGAGCCGCGAGGAACGCCTCGGCGAATTCCTCGACATCAACGCGCCCGAACAGGTGTTCGCGCTGCCCGAAGGCTCGGCACTGCTGTCCGACGGCACGACCGGCACCGTGCTCGGCGAGCGCGGCGCGCTGCATTTCGCGAGCAAGACCGACGTGCGCACGCTCGCGGAAAACGCCACCTTCCCGCTCGCATCGATCACCGGCCCGGCCGGCCTCGATGCGTGGCCCGCGTTCCGGCAATAAAAAACGCCGGACAGCCCTTTAAAAAAAAACATTTCCATATCGGTTAGGAGACCTTTTCATGAAGAAGCAAATTGCCGGGCTCGCGCTGCTGGCCGGCGCGACGGGCATCGCCCATGCCCAGTCCACCGTGACGCTGTACGGCGTCATCGACGTCGCGATCGGGTACCAGACGCACACCGACCCGTCCGGCGATCGCACGATCGGCCTGCAGCAGGGCAACGAGGGCTTCCTGTACGGCAGCCGCTTCGGGCTGAAAGGCAACGAAGCGCTCGGCGACGGCTGGAAAGCCGGTTTCACGCTGGAAAACGGCTTTCTGGCGAACAACGGCAAGCTCGACCAGCAGGGCCAGCTGTTCGGCCGCCAGGCGTTCGTGAAGCTCGGCCACGAGCGCTGGGGCGAGCTCGCGCTCGGCCGGCAGTACACCACCGGCAACACGATGCTGTACTACGTCGACCCGCTCGGCGTGGGCGCCGCGCCAACCAACTCGTGGCAGGTCTACCTGGTCGGCCAGCGCTACGACAACGCGGTCAGCTACACCGGCGCATACGGGCCGATGCAGGTGATCGCCGAGTACGCGTTCGGCGGGATCGCCGGCGACACGCGGGCGCGCTCGTCGATGTCGCTCGGGCTCAAGTACGAATCGGGCCCGGTGACGCTGATCGGCGATGCGCAGCAGACGCGCGACACGCAAAGCCGCCGCGCGCGGATCTACCTCGCCGGCGCGAAAGCGGCGATCGGCAGCGTGAACGTGTTCGCCAACTACCTGCACAGCGATCGCGACGCGGGCTTCGATTCGTCGAACGGGGGCACGGACACCGCGTCGATCACGAGCATGACGTCCGGCTCGCCGACCGCCGCCGTCACGATCAACTCGGTGTTCGACTCGCATCGCCGCGACGACTTCTTCACCGTCGGCGCGAGCTGGCGGGCAACGCCCGTGTGGAACTTCGTCGTCGCGGGGATGCACGACCGTACGCTCGCCGACGGCTTCAACGGCGCGCGCAGCACCGTCTACGGCGTCGCCGACTACAGCCTCAGCAAGCGCACCGACGTGTATGTCGCGACGTCGTACGAATGGACGCGCGGCGGCTGGTCGGGCCTGTTCGGCAATACGACGACCAATGCGGCGGCCGCCGGCGGCGCCGCACTCAACGGCCGCAACGAACAGCTTTCCGTGCTGCTCGGCTTGCGGCACTTCTTCTGACCCACCGCGCATTCGGCCGATGCGGCCCGCGGCGCGGCGCACCACCGCCGCATCGGCAACCTGAATCAAGAGGCATTCGATGGCACTGAAACAGACCCTCGTCATGTTCGACGCGCTCGACGGCGCGACCGTCAACGGGCAGCACATCGCCGCCCTGTTTGCGCCGTATGCGGCGCACGGCGTGACGATCGACGTCACCACGGTCAACAACGAACCGCCCGAGGACCCGACGAAGACGACCGACTTCCTCACGATCGTGATCCCCGGCTCGCGCGGCAAGACGGCCGGCGGCGAGGCGCGCACGCTGGGCATCGTCGGCCGCAACGGCGCGATCGGCGCGCGGCCCGCGAAGTTCGGGATGGTGTCGGACGCGGACGGCCCGATCGGCTCGCTCGCGGCCGCGCTGAAGCTCGCGCAGATGAAGGCGAACGGCGACGTGCTGCCCGGCGACGTGATCGTCACGACGCACCTGTCGACCGACGTGTCGATGAGCGAGAACAACGGCGTGCCGTTCATGGGCATGCCGGTTTCGTCGGCGACGATGAACCGCTACGAAGTGACGCCCGACATGGATGCGATCCTGTCGCTCGACGCGTCGAAGGGCAACCGGATCGTCAAGCAGCGCGGCTTTGCGCTGTCGCCGACCGCGATGCAGGGCTACATCCTGCGAATGGCGCCCGATCTCGTCGCGATCATGGAATCGACCACCGGCATGCCGGCCGTCACGTTCCCGATCTCGCTGCAGGACATCACGCCGTACGACAACGGGCTGTCGCACTTCAACAGCATCATGCAGCCGCACGTCGGCACCGACAAGCCGGTGGTCGGCGTCGCGATCACCGCGCGCGCGGTGGTCGGCGGCAGCGATTCGAGCGCGAGCCACGAGGTCGACCTCGCGGAAGCCGTGCGTTTCTCGGTCGAAGTCGCCAAGCGCTTCACGGCCGGCGCATGCGAGTTCTACGACGCGAACGAATGGCGCAGGATCCGCAACGCGTATCCGGACCTGAGCGTGTTCCAGGGGTACGGCAACGCCGCGTAACGACGCCATGCCGGCGCGGCGCGCCACACCGCCGGCCGCGCCGGCCGTGTGGCGCATCCCGCGTTACAGGAAGGTCTTCAGATTGACCGCGGGATCGGCGAGCTTCGCCGGATCGGGCACGGCCCCTGCCGCGATCAGCCGGCGCGATGCGCCGATGTCGCGCCCCAGGTTCGCCGCGGCCACCGCGACGATCTTCCCGTCGCCGCCCAGCCCGAACACCGTGAACGGTCCGCTCGCCGGATCGCCGCGCACGACGGTCGTGCATTCGCTGCCGAACAGCCCGAGCATCTGCAGGTTGCAGTCGTACTGATCGGACCACAGCCACGGCAGCTCGGCATAGGTCGCATCGTCGCCGAGCAGGTTCGCGGCCGCGACGGCCGGCTGGTTTTCGGCAACCTGCCACGATTCGATCCGCACATGACGCCCGAGCAGCGGATTGAAATGCATCGTCACCTCGCCCGCCGCGAAGACCGCGGGATCGATCGTCCGGCAGCCGGCGTCGACGCGTATGCCGTTGTCGACCTCGAGCCCCGCCGCCTGAGCAAGCTCGACGTTCGGCGTCACGCCGATGCCGACCACGACGATATCGGCCGCCACGTCGCCGCGGTCGGTCTCGACGATCGCGCCGCCCGCCGGCGCGCGACGGATCGCGCGCGGCAGCGTGGCCATCCGGAAGGCCACGCCGCGCGCTTCGTGCAGCCGATGCGCATACGCGCCGACGACGTCCGGCAACGCGCGCTGCAGCAGGCGCGGAGCCGGGTCGATCACCGTGACGTCGCACCCGAGCTGGCGCGCCGCGGCCGCGACCTCGAGCCCGATGAAACCGCCGCCCAGCACCGCCACGCGGCGGCCCGGCAACAGCTGCGCGCGCAACGCCCGCGCATCCTCGACCGTGCGAACGTAGTGCGGCTCGACGCCCGCGTCGACCACGCCGCCGAACAGGCGCACCCGCGAGCCCGTCGCGAGCACGAGCCGCGCATAAGGCAGCGTCGTGCCGTCGTCGAGCCGCACGCGCCGCGCGTCGCGCTCGATCGCGTCGACTCGCGTGCCGAGCCGCAGCACGATGCGCTGCGCGTCGTACCAGCCCGCATCGCGCACGAATGCACGCTGCTCGCCGCCGTCGCTCAGCAGCGCGTCTTTCGACAGCGCGGGCCGATCGTACGGCAGCTCGCGCTCCGCGCCGACCATCACGATCCGGGCCCCGGCATCGCGCTCGCGCAGCGCTTCGGCCGTGCGCCGTGCCGCATGGCCGGCGCCGACGATCACGAACGGATCAGCCGACATTGATTTCCACCTGCCCGTCGACGATCCGCAGCGGATAGGTCCGCACCGGCTCGGTGATCGGCGCGCATTTCGGCGCGCCGGTGCGGATGTCGATCAGCCCCTGGTGCAGCGGGCATTCGACGCAGCCGTCCTCCACATAGCCCTCGGACAACCGCGCATGGCCGTGCGAGCAGAGGTCGTGCATCGCGAACAGTTCGTCGCCGATCCGGAACACGGCGATCGGCTTCTGGCCGGCGACGCGCGCCGCCGGTTCGTCTTCGGAGAATTCGTCGAAAGCGCCGAGCGGATGCCACTCGGCCAGCGTTGCTTCGGTCATGTCGGTTCCTTGCTTCCAGGTCAGATCGGGGTGGCGAGCAGCGTCTGCACGCGCGACGTGTCGTAGATCACGCGCTTGGTCTTGTAACGCAGCCCGTCGGGCGTACGCACGACCGTGTCGTAGTACTTGCCGGCCTGGTACACGTTCGATTCGCCGTTGCTGCGCGTCTGCACGACGACGTAGTTGCTCTCGGTATCGATCTCGCCGTCGCGTTCGGCGACGATCGTCAGGCCCGACGTCATGTGCCGGTACGTGTGCTCTTCGTAGATGTTCGCGTGCCGCAGCGACACCACGCGGTCGCGCAGCATCCGCTGGTTCGTGCAGTGGACGATCCCGACCGGCAGCCCGAGATCCGCGTTCTCCTTCGGCACGATTTCGTACGTGCAGTCCTCGGTGAACATCTCCGGCCAGTGTTCGAGCCGGTCGTTGTCGAGGTGTCCGATATAGCGGTTCTGGAGCATGTAAATCTCGAACCACGTCTTCATGTCTTCCGTCATTTCGCGCTCCCGCCTCAATAGCCCATCAGCTTCTGGTAGCCGACCCAGAACTTGCGGATCAGGCTTTCGGTGATCACCGTGTCCTGCTGCTCCGGATTGCCGCGCGACATCTCGATCACCGACGTCGCGTCGCCGTCGCGCACCGTGCCGCGCTGCACGAGCTCGGTCGCCTCGGTGTCCTCCATCGAGATGTAGCCCGCCGGCCCGACGAGGTTCGCCTGCTTGATGCGCAGCGCGCGCAGCTCCGGCGTATCGTCCGTGTAGCCGAAGAAGTGGAAGATCAGTTCGAAGTTGTCGGGGCCTTTCGGCAGGATCTGCCGCGCGACCAGCGTGTTGTGGATCTGCTGGATCACGAGCTGCGGGAAGATCGGCTGGATATGGTTCGTGCAGTCCTCGTCGTATTCCGGCACGAGATCGAGGATCGATTCGTCCTCGAGATGGAAACCCTCGTCGAACGAGCGGATGTTCTGCTGCTTGTAGGCCGCCGACGTATCGTCGCCCGTCTTCGTCACGGTGATGATGCTGTGCAGCCCGTGGTTCGCGTCCGGGATCGAGCGCGCCTTCATGCCGACGCGGAAGATGTTGAAGGTCGTATGGAACAGGTGCAGCATGCTCGCGTGATACGGGTCCTTCACGTTCTCCATGTACAGCTTCCAGTTCGACTTCGAGTACTGGCGCGTGCAGCCGAGATACTCCACCGGCTTGTGGAAGATCCGGTCGATCCACGGGCGCATCTGCTCGCCGAGATAGTCGGGCAGCGGCATGACGTCGTCGCTGAAGGTCGCGAACACGAGCCCGCGATAGCAGTCGACGCGCAGCTTGCGCAGCCCGTGCTGCTTCGGGTCGAAGTCGGCCGGCATCCCGGTCATCCCCTTCTGGCCGCGCCGGAACGGCACGCCGAGCAGGTTGCCCTGGTTGTCGAAGCTCCACTGGTGATAGACGCAGGTGTGCGAGCTGGCGTTGCCGCGCGACTTGCGGCACACCTGCGCGCCGCGGTGCGCGCAGCGGTTCACCCATGCGGCGAGCGTGCCGTCCTCGGCGCGCGTGACGACGACCGGCGTATCGCCAACGAACGTGCTCTTGAAGTCGCCCGGGTTCGGGATTTCCGCCTCGAGCGCGACGAAGTTCCACGTCGGCCCGCGAAAGATGCGCTCCTGCTCGCGATCGTAGACGGCGCGCGAGCTGAACACCTTGTACGGCACGCGCGAGCCGTCGTCATGCGGAAAGGTCACGTCGGCTGCGTCGTCGCGCGTGGCGAACACGACGGGCGATTCTGTCTGCTCCATGTCGGACTCCTTGTCGATCCGTTGCGTTGAATGCATGGAACAGATTTTTGAAAAGCTAATATTTCCCGTCTATCCGGAAAGTGCGATTGCGGCGGCGCAATATCCACTTTCGGCGGATTTCTGCGCTAGCATGACGGCACACGCGACCGGCGCACGATCGCGACCCATTGTCCGGATCGAAGCGCGCGTCGCCCATACAAAGGCTGAGGCCCATGTCCCCAACGTCGTTCGAGCCGCTCGCGCTGCGCGCGCACCGGCTGTTCGAATCCCGCGATCTCGACGAGACGCGCGAGCGGATCTCGCGCGTGATGCAGCCGCATGCGCTGCTGCCGGGCGGCCGCGTGCGCGGCGCGGCGCACATGGATTTCGTCCGGCTCGGCGGGCTCGGGATCGGCACGATCGCGTTCGGCGACGCGATGCGCGTGCAGGTCGACGCGGTCGACGGCTATTACCTGCTGATGTTCTGCCTGTCCGGCCAGGCCGAGGTGCGCGCGATGGGGCGGCAGCTCGGCGTCGACGGCCAGACCGGCGTGCTCTGCGCGCCCGGCGAGCGCTTCGACGCGGTGCTGTCCGCCGATTGCGAGCAGTTCGTGCTGCGCATCGACGCGGCGACCGTCGGCTCGCTGACCGGCGATCCGCGCGCGACGCTCGATCCCGTCCTGCACGTCAGCGACGCCGCGCTCGCCGCGTGGCGCCAGCAACTGATGCTCGTCGCACGCTCGCCCGAGCTGCTCGAACGCGCGAACGCGAACCCGCGCGTCGCGTCGCAGCTCGAGCACCTGCTGATCGACCTGCTGATCGAGGGCCATCCACCGTCCGTGCTGCGGGCGTCGCACCGCGACCCGGCCCCCGGCTTCGTGCGGCGCGCGCAGGAATTCGTGAACGCGCACTATGCGCAGCCGCTGCAGCTCGCCGATATCGTCCAGGCCGCCGGCGTGCCGGAACGGACGCTGCGCGATGCGTTCCTCCAGTTCCGCGGGATGAGCCCCATGCAGTACCTGCGCGCGACGCGGCTCGACCATGCGCGCGAGCTGCTGCGCGGTGCGGCGCCCGACCGGCGGATCGCCGATGTCGCGCTCGATTGCGGGTTTGCGCACCTCGGACGGTTCGCGATCGCATACCGGGAAAAGTTCGGCGAATCGCCGTCGGAAACGCTCGACGCGAAGCGCTGACAGCCGCTGCGCCGGCGCACGCGCCGCCGGTTTGCACGGCCGGCAACGCACCGCATCGATCGGGACGACGCGGCGAGGCCTCCCCGCATCCGCGGGCGTATTCCAAATAGACCGTTAGTTGCGATCTGGCGCCTGCGACATCCGTTACGCCGGCGGCGCGATCATCTCCCGGGCAATCGCGCAGAACGCGGCGGTGGCGGCGTTTTCGCCGTGCAGCCGGCGGCTCATGATGATCGGCGACGTCGCGGCCGGCTCCGGCAACCGCCGGTAGACGACGCCCTTCACGCGCACGCCCTCCACGCTCTCCGGCACCAGCGACACGCCGACCTGCGCGGCCACGAGCCCGAGCGCCGTCTGCAGCTCGCGCACCTCGTGAACGGCCGCCGGCACCAGCGCGCCGTCGCGCAGCGCGGAGAGCTGCTGATCGGCAAAGCTCGGGCGCGGCGTGCTCGGGTAGACGATCAGCGTCTCGTTCGCGATGTCCGCGAGCGTCAGCGGCCGGGCCGGATCGGCGAGCGGATGCCCGACCGGCAGCGCCGCGATCAGCTTTTCCTCGATCAGCGCCTCGCGCACCAGTTGGTCGTCGTCGAACCGCAGACGGCCGAACCCCACGTCGATCCGTCCGCCCTTCAGCGCGCCGAGCTGCTCGAGCGTGAACATTTCGATCAGCGACAGCTCGACGCCGGGCTGCGCCTCGCGAAACGCGCGGATCACGTCCGGCAGCGCGCCGTACAGCGTCGACGGGACGAAGCCGATCACGATCCGCTCCGACAGTTGCGCGAGCCGCCGCGTCAGCGGCCCGAGCTCGTCGGCCTGATCGACGAGACGTTTCGCCTGCGCATAGAACACGCGCCCGGCATCGGTCAGCTTCAGCGGCCGCGCGCCGCGCTCGAACAGCGGCAGGCCGATCTCGTCCTCGATCGCCTGGAGCTGGCGGCTCAGCGGCGGCTGCGTCATGTGCAGCCGCTCGGCCGCCCGCGTGATGTTCATCTCCTCGGCGACGGCGATGAAGTAGCGGAGCTGACGCAATTCCATTTCATGCCTCGAAGGTATGGGTGTCGTCGGACAGCGGGCTGGACGACGCGCGGCGGGATTGCGTGCCATGCGCGCCAGCAGGAAGAATCGCATGATAGCAACCGCCGCCGCCATCGGGCGTATCGAGGCGCGACGCGTCGACGCGCCGACGGTCGGGCCCCGCGAATTGCCGGTCGCGGCGAGGCATTGACGGCCCGTCGGGCCGGCCCGGATTCGATGCACGGACGGTATCGAAGGCGTCGGCGGGGGAGCGTCCGGGACCGTCGACGCGTTCACGGTCGAACGGGATCGCGATGCCGGGTGCCCGGCCGGGAGGGCGCACCACCTGTGAACGCGGGAAAGTGCCGTGCGGCATGCGAACCTGACCGGCAACGGTGGGGCCTTCGCCCTGTCGCCGCCCGCCTTCGATCCGCGCAGCACGATCCGCTCCGATGCCGAAGGCTGCTTCTGCTTCTGCTTCTGCTTCTGCTTCTGCTTCTGCTTCTGCTTCCGCTTCCGCTTCCGCTTCCGCTTCCGCTTCCGCTTCCGCTTCCGCTTCCGCTTCCGCTTCCGCTTCCGCTTCCACAGCATGCCCCCAATCGGCCCCGTCGCCCCGGCCATTGTCAGGCGCATGCTCACGGCTTCGTTTCGGCGAACGGTTGTCGTAAGCTGACGATGTGGATCGACATCGAAGGCGACGCGCATCCGCGACACGGCCGCCCATGCGCGACGCGCGAAAGGCCGATCCCGGCGGTCACGCAAACCGAGGCGGCGAAAGGCAAGCCGTACGACGTCGACGGACCGTTCGCACCGATCGGCTTCGATTGCCTTCCGCACGAGGAACCGCGCGACGCACCGCGAAACGAAGTTACGCCGGCCCGGGCGGCCCGACCGTTCGGCGCATCGACAACACAAGGAGCGCAGGATGCTGTTTCATGTGGAAATGACCGTCCGTCTGCCGACGGACATGGACCCGGTCAAGGCCGCGACGCTGAAGGCGGAAGAAAAGGCGATGTGCCAGCGGCTGATGAACGAAGGGATCTGGCGGCATCTGTGGCGGATCGCCGGGCGCTATGCGAACGTCAGCGTTTTCGACGTCGAGAGCGTGCAGCAACTGCATGACCTGCTGAGCCAGTTGCCGCTCTTCCCGTACATGGAACTCGACGTGCGGGCGCTGTGCCGGCATCCGTCGTCGGTGCGGGAAGACGATCGCTGAACCGGCGTGAATCGCGGCCGTCGCGCGCGGCCTCAAGAGGCACGACACGGGCGGCCGGCGATGTCACGCAGGCTGCCCGCGTCGCGTTCATTTCGACCGGGCCGGCCCGCGTCGCCCCGCGTCGGAATACCCGACACCCGTCACGCGACCCGATGCGCGGCAAACCCGACCTCGCCCGGCGCGATCCCGTCCTTCAGCGTCAGCGCCGGAATCTCGTAGTCGCCCGCGTTCTGCCGCCGGAACGGAATCGGCTGCGCGGTCCACAGCGTGTCGAGACGCCGGCCGAGCGCCGCGCGCGTCTCGCCGAAGCGCGCGTCGTCCATCTTCCCCGTCCGGTAGATCACGAACGGCGGCAGCACGTCGAAACCCGGGTAATACAGCATCCCGTGCTGAATCGGGAACAGCACGTCGTCGATCGGCCCGTTGATGCCGCGCGCGCTGTAATGCGACTCCCACCCGCCGGCCGTGACGACCACCATCGCGCGCTTGCCGGCCAGCGCCCCTTCGCCGTACCGATTGCCCCAGCGCGTGTCGGAATGCTCGCCTACGCCGTACGCGAAGCCGTACGCATACACGCGCTCGAACCAGCCCTTCATGATCGCCGGCATCGAGAACCACCACAGCGGGAACTGCAGGATCACCGCGTCGGCCCACTTCAGCTTGTCCTGCTCGCGCACGATGTCGGCGCTTTGCGTGCCGGCCGCGAACGCGCGCCGCGAATCGAGCGACGGATCGAAACGCGCGCCGGGCGCGCGATCGGTCGCATCGCGCCCGTCGAGCACGGGCTTCCAGTTCATCGCATACAGGTCGGTCACCTGCACCGCATGGCCGGCCGCCCCGAGATGCGCGACCGCGAAGTCGCGCAACGCGCCGTTCAACGAACGCGGCTCGGGATGGGCATAAACGATCAGCACATTCATGTTCGGTACTCCGTCGATTGAATGACTGCAGGATGCCGCTTCCACCGGTATATTTGAAATGAATTCCCGATATGCCAGGTATAGCCATGAACAATCTCAGGCGACTCGACCTGAACCTGCTCGTCACGCTGGACGTGCTGCTCGCCGAGCACAACGTCACGCGCGCCGCCGAAAAACTGGGGATGTCGCAGCCGTCGGTCAGCGTGCAGCTGCAGAAACTGCGCGACGTGTTCGGCGATCCGCTGCTGCTGCCGGGGCCGCGCGGGATGCGGCCGACCGCACGCGCGGAAGCGCTGCGCGAGCCGTTGCGGGACGCCATCGAAGCCATCGGGCGCGCGGTGATCCCCGCCACGCCGTTCGATCCCGCCACCGCGACGAACACGTGGCGGGTAGCCGCAACCGATTACGGCGAATCGACGATCGTGCTGCCCGCGCTGAACGCGCTGCGGTCGGCCGCACCGGGTACGCGGCTCGCCGTCGTCGAGCTCGTGCCGCCGCGCATCGAACAGGATGCCGAACGAAACGGCATCGACCTCGCGTTCCACACGACCGAGGGGTCGCCGCCCGGCATGCGGCGCCGGCCGCTGTTCGTCGAGCGCTACGTGCTCGTCGGGCGCGCCGGTCATCCGAAGCTGAAGCGGCGCCCCACGCTCGCGCAGTTCGGCGCGCTCGAACACGTGATCGTGTCGCCCGACGGCGGCGGCTTCTTCGGCGTGACGGACGACGCGCTCGCGCAGGTCGGTGCGACGCGGCGCGTCGTGCTGTCGGTGCCGCATTTCCTGTTCGTGATGTCGGCCGTCGCCAGCACCGACCTCGTCGCGATGCTGCCCGAGCGGCTGGTGCGCGACGTGCCCGCACTGCGCGTGGTGGAAGCGCCGGTCGACGTGCCCGGCTACGAAATGTCGATGCTGTGGCACGAACGCGTGCATCGCGATCCGGCGCACCGCTGGTTGCGGGAAACGATCTCGGCATCGGTCTGATCCGCCCGGCCGCGGGGGGCGGCTGACATCTGCTGTCGCCAGGGGCTTGAAAGTCCGCCGATCACTGTATATATTTACAGTGTTTCTGCGTCATTTGACCCGAATTCCGTCATCCCGAGACGGTCTTTAGTGAGGCGACCATGTTCCAGTCATCCGCATTCGATCCCGAGCAACCCGGCTTCAATCCCGTCCACTTCGAGCGCGCCGCGCAGCGGGCGGTCGTCGATCTGCAGCGTGTCGTCGGCGGCCCCGCGCAGCGGGCGCTCGGCCTGCGGCGCCGCACCCACCCCGCCGCCGTCCGCACGATGAGCTGGCAGGCGCTGCTGAACGTCGAAGAGCTGGCCTTCTCGAATGCCGGCTTCCTGAACCGCAACGATCCGACCGTCGTCGACGCATTCATCCGGCTGCGCGACAGCCGGCTGGTCGCCTCGGACACCGAGGAGCCGGTGGACTGGCGTCGCGACGACGACGACCTGCCGGCCGTCTACCTGATCGTCAAGGCGATGCTCGATGCGGAAGAGGAAGAGCGCGCCGAAGCGGGCTGAGCCGCGCCGGCCGCTCGCGGCGCGCCGCCGCGTAGCAGGCTCGTGCGGCCCGTGCCCATGCCCGTCGCCGCGCTCCCGTGCGAGCGGGCCGGCGCGCCGGATCGCACACTGCGCGCCGTCGCGCGGGCAAGCCAGCGCCGCGCGACGAACGCCGGAACGAACCTGCCGGGGGCCGCGCGCTACAGCCGTGCCGCCAGCCGCGAGCCCTGGTCGATCGCGCGTTTCGCGTCGAGTTCGGCGGCCAGTTCCGCGCCGCCGATCAGGTGCACCGGGCGCCCGGCCGCCTGCAGCGGCGCAAGCAGCGCGCGCTGCGGCTCCTGCCCGGTGCAGAGCACGATCGTGTCGGCTTCGATCAGCGCGTGATCGGTGCGCTGCTCGCCGTACGACACGTGCAGCCCGCGTTCGTCGATCCGTTCGTAGTTCACGCCGCCGATCATCGTCACCTGCTTCATCTTCAGCGTCGCGCGGTGAATCCAGCCGGTCGTCTTGCCGAGCCCCTTGCCGAGCGGCGCGGCCTTGCGCTGCAGCAGCGTCACTTCGCGCGCGGGCGCGGCGACCTGCGCGCGCGTCACGCCGCCACGCGTCGCGGCCGGGTCGGTCACGCCCCACTCGGCCTTCCACGCGTCCAGGTCGAGCGCGGGCGACTCGCCGTCCTGCACCAGATATTCGGCGACGTCGAAGCCGATCCCGCCCGCGCCGACCACCGCGACGCGCCGGCCGACCGGCTGCCTGCCCGCGAGCACGTCGATGTAGCTGAGCACGTTCGGCCCGTCCTGCCCCGGAATCTTCGGGTCGCGCGGCGAGACGCCGGTCGCGAGCACGATCTCGTCGTAGCCGCCCGCGATCAGGTCGCTCGCGTCGACCCGGCGGTTCAGGTGCAGATTCACGCCGGTCAGCGCGATCTGCCGGCCGAAGTAGCTCAGCGCTTCATGAAACTCCTCCTTGCCCGGAATCCGCTTCGCCAGGTTGAACTGGCCGCCGATCTCGGCCGCGCCGTCGAACAGGTCGACCCGATGGCCGCGCAGGGCGAGCACGGTCGAGCACGCGAGCCCGGCCGGCCCCGCGCCGACCACCGCGATACGCTTCGGCTGCGCCGCGGGCGTGTATTCCAGCTCCGTCTCGTGGCACGCGCGCGGATTCAGCAGGCACGACGCGATCCGGTTCTTGAACGCGTGATCGAGGCACGCCTGGTTGCAGCCGATGCAGGTGTTGATCTCGTCGGCGCGGCCCTGCGCGGCCTTGACCACGAATTCGGCATCCGCGAGCAGCGGACGCGCCATCGACACCATGTCCGCGCAGCCGTCCGCGAGGATCTGCTCGGCCACTTCCGGCCGGTTGATCCGGTTGGTCGTCACGAGCGGAATGCCGACCTCGCCCTTCATCTTCTTCGTCACCCACGCGAACGCGCCGCGCGGCACCGACGTCGCGATCGTCGGCACGCGCGCCTCGTGCCAGCCGATCCCGGTGTTGATGAGAGTGGCGCCCGCGCGCTCGACGGCCTTCGCGAGCTGCACGGTTTCGCTCCAGTCGCTGCCGTCCGGAATCAGGTCGAGCATCGACAGCCGGTAGATCAGGATGAAATCGCGGCCGACCGCCTCGCGGGTGCGCTCGACGATCTCGATCGGCAAGCGGATGCGGTTCTCGTACGCGCCGCCCCACTGGTCGGTCCGCTTGTTCGTGTGCATCGAGATGAACTGGTTGATCAGGTAGCCCTCGGAGCCCATGATCTCGACGCCGTCGTAACCGGCTTCGCGCGCGAGCGTCGCGCAGCGGACGAACGCGCGGATCTGCCGCTCGACGCCGCGCGCGCTCAGCTCGTGCGGCGCGAACGGCGAGATCGGCGACTTGATCTTCGACGGCGCGACCGCGAACGGGTGATAGCCGTAGCGGCCCGTATGCAGGATCTGCAGCGCGATCTTGCCGTCCTCGGCATGCACGGCGTCCGTGATCTCGCGATGCCGCCGCGCGGCGCCCGACGTCATCAGCGTGCCGCCGAACGGCTTGGTCCAGCCAGCCACGTTCGGCGCGAAACCGCCCGTCACGATCAGGCCGACGCCGCCGCGCGCGCGCTCGGCGAAATAGGCGGCGAGCCGCGGCAGCGTCTTGCGGCTGTCCTCGAGGCCCGTATGCATCGAGCCCATCAGCACGCGATTCTTCAGCGTCGTGAAGCCGAGATCGAGCGGAGCGAGCAGGTGGGGAAAGGGTGTTGTCATGATGGTCGCGCCGATAAGCAATGCCTGCCATCGTAGGCGCGCGCCGCCTTGAACGTGAGGGGGCAAACAGCCATAATGCTTGTCATTTCCGGCCAAGAAGACATGACCTCCCCCCTCGCCAAGGATCGCCTCGGGCTGCGCCGGCCGACGATTCCGGTCGCCTATACGCGCCTGCTGCTGCAGGCGCTGGCCGCGCGCGGCGTCGACCTTGCCGCGGTGCGCGCCGGCACGGGCCTGCGCGACGCGGTGCTGGCCGAGCCGGACGCGCGCGTCGCGCCGTCGCAATGGGGGCGGCTCGTGCTCAACGCGATCGAGATCGGCGGCGATCCGGGCATCGGGCTCGCGTTCGGGCTGCTGCTGAAGCCGACCGTGCACGGCTTTCTCGGCTATGCGACGCTGACCGCGCGGGACATCCGCGAGGCGCTGGCGGTCACGCAGCGCTACTTCCGCATGCGCAACCGTCAATATCGGCTGACCTATGCGGAGGACGAACGCGGCGCGACCCTCGAGCTGCACGGCGTGCAGGCGAGCCCGGTGCTGCAGCACCACGTGATGTTCGAATTCGTGCTGACGGGGCTCGCGCAGAACATCTCGCAATGGGCCGGGCGCGCGTCGCCGCCGATCACGCTGCGCTTCGCGTGGCCGGAGCCCGCGTATTTCGCGCGCTATCGCGATACGTTGCCGCCGGTCGAATTCGGTTGCGCGGCGAACGCTCTATGGATCGCACGCGACGTGCTCGACTGGCCGCTGCCGCTCGCCGACGAAGTCGCGCACCGGCAGGCGCTCGTGCAGGTCGAGCGCGAATATGCGCAGGTGCGGCAGGAGGAAGGCGATCTGGTCGAGCGCGTGCGCGCGGAGCTGGCGCGCACGACGGGCGCCTACCCGGGGCCCGACAGGCTGGCGGATGCACTGCTGGTGTCGACGCGCACGCTGCGGCGCCGGCTGGAGGAAGCTGGTTCGGGCTACCGGCAACTGCTCGACGAAGCGCGGTTTCGCGACGCGAAGCAACTGCTCGCCGCATCGGATCTCGACCTGAAGACGATCGCCGAGCGGCTGCAATTCACCGATCCGGCGAACTTCACGCGCGCGTTCCGGCGCTGGGCCGGGCAAACGCCCAGCGCCTACCGGGAAGCGGCCGGCGCGCTGGCGGAACCGGCGGCGGCCGGCGCGTCGGCCAGATAGATTCGCGCGCAGCCGTCGCCGCCCGCCGCCTCGATCCGCACGTCGCCCGGCGCGGCCGCGATCGCGTCGTACACGTCGTCGGTCACGCACACCACCGGCACCGCGATCGCATACAGCTCGGCGGCCACGATCGCGCCGATCGAGAGGATCAGGTCGCGCTCCTTCAGCACGATCCCGACCGGCCCGGTGCCGTTGCGCACCGCTTCCGCGAGCACGCTGCTGCTCGAACTCGAGCCCTTCGCGTGCGGCATCACCATCACCTTGCCGGCCAGGCTCGCACCGGCCTGCGGATGGCCGCGATCGACGATCCGGCCCGTGCCCGAGTCGTAGCCGCCCCAGAAGCTGAGCGGCCTGTCGAGCACGAACGCGCGTGCGCACGCGCTACCCGGCACGAGCGTGTCGCCCGCCCACTGCTTGCCCGTCGCTTCAGTCATCGAATCGCACCTTTCCTTCGTACGCCGACCGCACGCATTCGCGCATGCTGCCGTACGCGACCGTCACGCCGATGTTCGCGGGCGCATAGGACGCCCATTTCCCCGAGTTGGTCATCACGAGCCCCGACAACTGCTTCATCACCGGCGTGATGTACGTGCAGGTGTCGACGACGATCTGGATGCCGCGCGCGGCGAACTTCGCCGCGAGGCCGGCTTCCTCCAGCTCCCACAGGATGAAACGGCTCGTGTTCACGTAGAAATCGCAGGCCGGCTTGCCGTCGAACGCGTCGAGCAGCGTGTCGAGCGTGCGAAATTCGGCCAGCGAGAAATGCGGCGTGCCGAGCGCCACCGCGACGAGCGCATCGCCGGCCGCGCCGTGGTTCAGCGTGCGGCGAATCTCGGCGAGATCGGCCATCGACACGTCGACCGTGCGTCGCGCCGCCTGCCCGTGCAGCGCGGCGTCGAGCGTCGGCGCCTCGGGCGTCACGCCGACCGCATGGAACAGCGCGACGGCCCCGCTCGAGGCGGCGGCCGCGCCGAGCGCCTTGAGCTCGTCCTCGGTGGTGTCCGCCGGCAGCCCGACGATCGCCGGCACGACCGCGCCCGCGAGCTTGCCGATCGCCAGGCCGAGCGCGGCGAAATGAATGTCGCGCGACGGCAGGCCGCTGAAATCCGGTGCGTTGAAGACGATCCGCGCCGCGCGGTTCGCTTCGACGTGGAGCCCCGCGTACGGCGCCCGGCCGGTGATCGCGGCGGCCAGGTCGAGAAAGTCGCCGTACCGGCTCGTGCGCGCGCCGAGCACCGAGTTCGCGAACACGATCGCGTTGGATTCGGCCCATGCGATCTGCTCGCCTTGCGCGGGTCGCTTCTTCAGCTGATACGGCGCGCACGTGAAGCTCGATTCGCAGCCGAGCTGCAGATGCGCGTCCATCAGGCGCTGCGCGTCGCGCCGGATCGTGCGGTCGCCGTGGTACAGCTCGGGGTGGATCAGGTCGAGCGACCCGACGTTCAGCGTGGTCGGCACCGCGACCTTCGCGCCGGTGTCGACGAAATACTCGACGAAATCGAGGCTGGTCTGGCCGTGGTAAAGACAGCCGTCGATATGCGCGGACGTGATGTCGATCAGGTGCGGCGCGGACATCACCTGCGCCGTGCGCGCGACGATCCGCATCGCGCGCGCGACGCCGTCGCCGAAATCCCCGCGCAACATCGCGTCGTCGCGGTCACTCAACTGCAGCATCGGTTGCTCCTTTGACGCGGGCCGGCGGCGCCGGCCCGTGATACCCGTCGAAGGACTCTACAACTGGAAATAAAAACTGTCCAGATTGCCGCCGATCCGGACAATCCGAAAACCAATTTCCGTTCCGGAACGCCGTTCAAGCAAGCGATGGCTTGAATTCCGATCCAGTTCGCCGCCAGCCCTAGCGTTGCGCGGTGAGGCTGAACAGCTCGTCGCGCAGCGCCTGCGCGCGCCCCTGGCCGAACTGCGTCTCGAATTCGTTCTGCGCGGCCTGCCACGCGACTTTCGCCTCGGCGAACGTGCGCTCGCCGAGCTTCGTGAGGTGCAGCGCGTGCGCGCGCGCATCGCGCTCGGCCGCCGCCGTCGCGACGAAGCCGTCGCGCTGCAGCGGCTTCAGCGCGCGCAGCAGCGTCGTGCGGTCCATCACGAGCGCGTCGGCGAGTTCGCTCATCAACAGGCCCGGCCGGTGCGCCAGGTTCACCATGATCGAGAACTGCGCGGGCGTGACGCCGACCGGGGCCAGATGGCGCTCGTACAGTTGCGTGACGAAGCGCGCCGCCTGACGCAGCGCGAGACAGTTGCACGCTTGACCCATCGGGATGTCGTTCATGCTCCGCAATTTATATGTGCATATGCATAAAGTCAATGTACACTCCGCCGTAACGGAGCCGGCGGCCGGCCGGAGGCGTCCGGCGCCCCGCGATCGCAAGGAGACGGACATGGACTACATCGACAAGCTGCGGATCTTCCGGTCGGTGGTGGAGATGCGCAGCTTCACGCGCGCCGCCGACATGCACGGCCTCGCGCGGCCTGTCGTGTCGCGCGCGGTGGCGGATCTCGAGGCGCGCTTCGGCAGCCGGCTGCTGCACCGGACCACGCGCCAGGTGTCGCTGACCGAAACGGCCGAGCGCATCTACGCACGCTGCACGGCCGTGCTCGACGAACTCGACGCACTCGAGATGGACGCGCAGGCGCCCACGCGCGAACCCGAAGGGCTGCTGCGCATGGTCGCGCACACGACGGCCGCGCTGAACCGCCTCGTGCCGCTGATCGCCGGCTTCAAGGCCGCGCATCCGAAGGTGCGCCTCGACGTCACGCTGACCGAGCGCCCGGTCGATCTCGTCGGCGAAGGCTACGACATCGGCATCGTCGTGCCGTACATGCTGACGAGCGAAACGACCGTCGTGCGGCTGGTCGAACGGATCCCGGTCGTGATCGTCGCGACGCCGGCGTACCTGCGCGCGCATCCGCGCCCCGACACGCCGGCCGACCTGGCCGATCATCCGTTCGTGCCGATGTCGCCGTCGCTGCGCCGGCCCGCGCTGTCGTTCCGCATCGACGGCGACACGCTGACCGTGCCGTTCCGTTTCGACATCTCGTCCAACAGCCCCGTCTTCAATCGCGAGATGGTGATGCACGACTTCGGGATCGGCGTCGTGCCGAAAACGCTCGTGCGGGCGGAACTCGCGTCGGGCGCGCTCGTGCAGCTGCTGCCGGACGCCGATCTCGTCGACGCGTTCGTCGAGATCAAGCTCGCCTACGCGAACCGGGCGCTGCTGCCCGCGAAGGTCAAGGCCTTCATCGACTACACGGCCGCCTACTGCGACCGCGAAGGCTGGATCGTGCCGGCGGCGGCGTGACGCCGATTGGTACAACGGCGACACCAATCTGATCCCGCCCCGGCCATCGATCCGCCCCGCGCCACGCCCTAACATGTGCACATGCACAAGACCACGCTCACCGACGACGATTGCTTCGCGGTCCGGCAAGCCGCCCGCCGGATCTCGCAGTTCTACGAGCGTTACCTGTCGCGGGCGGGCGTGACGCCGTCGCAGTACAGCATCCTCGCCCTGCTGCGCGAGCGGCCGGACCTGACGATGGCGACGCTGTCCGCGGTGCTGGTGATCGAACGCACGGCGCTGCTGCGCGCACTCAGGCCGCTGGTCGGCGCGGCGCTGGTGGCGGGCCGGATCGAGCCGCCGTACCGCCGCCAGACCTTCGCGCTGACCGCGCACGGCGAAACGAAGATCGCCGACGCGCACGTGCACTGGCTCGCCGCGCAGGAAGCGTTCGAGCGGCGGTTCGGGCCGGCGCAGGCGGCCCGCCTGAGAGACGAACTGTTCCGGATCACGCACAACCTGCCGGAACGCTAGGGCCCGCTCGCACCCCGCGCGGGCCCGCCCCTTCCCCGATCGACGACGCGTCGTCGATCGACTTGATCAGTGCATATACATAGGTGAATCGATGGATACGACCCAAGCCGCTGCCTCCCGCGAGGCAGCCACCACCGACCGGCCCGCGGCGCAGCGCCGCCGCGTGCCGTGGATGCGCATCGCGCTGGGCGCCGTCGTGGTGGTGGTCGCCGCGGCCGCGCTCGACTGGCTGTTCGTGCTGCGCTTCCAGGAAAGCACCGACGATGCATATGTCGGCGGCGACGTGACGGTGCTCGCGCCGAAGGTCAACGGCTTCGTCGACCGGATCCTCGTGACCGACAACCAGCGCGTGAAGGCCGGCGACGTGCTCGTGCAGCTCGACGCCCGCGACTACGACGCGAAGCTCGCGCAGGCCCGCGCCGAAGTGGACGGCGCGCGCGCCGCCGTGACCGAACTCGAAGCGAAGCAGCAGTTGCAAGACGCGGTGATCGGCCAGCAGGCGGCCGACAGGAGCGCATCGTCGGCCGAGCTGACGCGTGCCGCGGCGGATCGCGTGCGCTACCGCGAACTCGTGAAATCCGACGCCGTGTCGAACCAGATCGTCGAGCGCGCGGATGCCGACTATTCGAAGGCCGACGCGGCCGTCGCACGCAGCGACGCCGCGCTGCTCGCCTCGAAGCGGCAGCTCGACGTGCTCGGCGCGCAGCTCGCCGACGCGCGGGCCCGCGTGAACACCGCGCTTGCCGCGCAGCGCGTCGCCGCGCTCGACGTCGAATACACGATGATCCGCTCGCCAGTCGACGGTTACGTCGGCAACCGCACGGGCCGCGTCGGGATGCTCGCGAACGTCGGCGTGCCGTTGCTGACGATCGTGCCGGCCACCGGGCTGTGGATCGACGCGAACTTCAAGGAAGACCAGTTGCGCAAGATGCGCGCGGGCGACCGCGTCGACGTGTCGCTCGATGCGTCGAGCACGCGCCTGCACGGCCGCGTCGACAGCGTCGCGCCCGCGACCGGCGCGACCTTCAGCGTGCTGCCGCCCGAAAACGCGACCGGCAACTTCACGAAGATCGTCCAGCGCGTACCCGTGCGCGTGCATCTCGACCCGCAGCCGGGCCTCGAGCAGGTGCTGCGCCCCGGCCTGTCCGCGGTCGTGACCGTGCACATCGACCACGCCAACTGAACGGGAGCCTGCGATGACCACCGCGTTTTCCGGCGACCCCGCGTCGCAACCGACCCGGCAGCGCGTCTTCGCGTTCGCGCTGATGTGCGTCGGCTTCTTCATGGCGACGCTCGACATCCAGATCGTCGCGTCGTCGCTGCGCGACATCGGCGGCGGCCTGTCCGCGAGCCAGGACGAGCTGTCGTGGGTGCAGACGGCCTACCTGATCGCCGAGATCATCGTGATCCCGATGTCGGGCTGGCTGTCGAAGGTGATGTCGACCCGCTGGCTGTTCGTCGCGTCGGCCGTCGGCTTCACGATCACGAGCATGCTGTGCGGGCTTGCATGGGACATCAACTCGATGATCCTGTTTCGCGGGCTGCAGGGCGCGCTCGGCGCCGCGATGATTCCGACCGTGTTCACCACCGCGTTCGTGCTGTTCCCCGGCCGGCAGCGGCTGATCGCGTCGACGACCATCGGCGCGCTCGCGTCGCTCGCACCGGCGATCGGCCCCGTGATCGGCGGCTGGATCACCGACCAGTGGTCGTGGCACTGGCTGTTCTACCTGAACCTCGTGCCGGGCGTCGCGGTGGCCGCGCTCGTGCCGCGCTACGTGCACATCGACCAGCCCGATCCCGGCCTCGTGCGGCGCGGCGACTATCGCGGCATCGTGCTGATGTCGGGCTTCCTCGGCTGCCTCGAATACGTGCTGGAGGAAGGCCCGCGCAAGAACTGGTTCGGCGACGACGCGATCGTCGCGTGCGCGTGGATCTCCGGCATCTGCGGCTTCCTGTTCATCGTGCATGCGCTGACCGCGGAAGACCCGATCGTCGACCTGCGCGCGCTCGCGGTGCGCAACTTCGGGATCGGCAGCCTGCTGTCGTTCGTGACCGGTATCGGGATCTTCGTGACCGTGTTCCTGACGCCGCTGTTCCTCGCGCAGGTGCGCGCGTTCAGCTCGCTGCAGATCGGCATCGCGCTGCTGTCGGTCGGGGCGTTCCAGTTGCTGGCGCTGTGTGCGTACGCGTTCGCCGCGCGCCATGTGAGCATGCGCGCGCTGCTCGTGTTCGGGCTGGTCTGCTTCGGCCTCGGCTGCTACCTGTACACGCCGATCACGCACGACTGGGGCTGGCGCGAACTGCTGCTGCCGCAGGCGCTGCGCGGGATCGGCCAGCAATTCAGCGTGCCGCCGATCGTGACGATGGCGCTCGGCTCGCTGCCGCAGTCGCGGCTGAAATCGGCGAGCGGCCTGTTCAACCTGATGCGCAATCTCGGCGGCGCGATCGGCATCGCGGTGAGCGCGACGATGCTCAACGACCGGCTGAATTTCCATTACCTGCGCCTGAACGAACACGTGAGCGCCGGCGCGCCGCAGGTTGCGTCGCTGCTCGATCGCCAGGCCGCGTACTGGACGGCCGTGGCGGGCAATACGCTGAACACCGCGCAGGCGGGACTCGCGAACCTGCACCGGCTGATCTACCGCGAAGCGCTGACGCTCACCTATGCGGATGCGTATTACGCGCTGTCGCTGTGCTTCGTCGTCGCGCTGGTTGCCGTCGCGTTTTCCAAACCCATCACCCTGAACGCGCCGCCGCCGGACGCGCACTGAGATCGAGGCCATCGCCATCATGAAGAAATTACTCGTCGCCGTCGCCGTCAGCGCCCTCGCCGCCGGATGCGCGGTGCAGCCCGCACAGCATCCGGCGCTGCAGGATTCGGTTCGAACGCTCGCGCCCGACGGCTGGGATACCGAGGTGCCGCGTGCGGACATCGACGCCGCCGCGTGGTGGGCGCAATTCCACGACCCCGTGCTGGACCGGCTGATCGCAACGGTGCTCGACGGCAACCTCGATCTGCAGGCCGCCGCCGAACGCGTGAAGCAGGCGCAGGCGCTGACCGTGCAGAAGCGCGCGGTGCTGCTGCCGGAACTCGACGCAAGCGCGCATGCGGCCGATGCGCGCCAGAACACACCGCCGCCGCTCGGCTACGTGCGGCAGGCCGGCGCGGGGCTGGCGCTGAGCTGGTCGCCCGACGTGTTCGGCGGCGAGCGGCTCGACCTGCTCGCCGCGCAGGCCGCGCTCGTCGGCAGCACGCATGCGGAAGATGCGATGCGGCTCGCGCTCGCGGCCGATGCGGCGTCCGCATACGTCGACCTGCGCTGGGCGCAGCAGGAACTGAAGATCCTGCAGGATAACGAAACGATCCGGCGGCGTGCGCTCGAACTCACGCGCAAGCGGCAGGCGTTCGGGCTGTCGACGGAACTGGACGTCACGCGCGCGCAGAACCAGCTCGACGCACTCGACGCGCGGATTCCGCCGACCCGGGCGCAGATCGCGCATCAGCTCAACCTGATCGCCGTGTATTCGGGGCGCACGCCGGAGTCGGTCGACCGGCTCCTGCTGACGCAGGCCGGCGCGATTCCCGCGCCGCCGGCCGGCGCGCCGGCGACGCTGCCTTCACAGGCGCTGCTGCGCCGGCCCGACGTACTGACCGCCTATGCGCAGGTCGAACAACGCGCGGCGCAAGTGGGCGCGGCCAGGGCCGAACGCTACCCGAAGTTCTCGCTGAACCTGACGGACGGGATCCTGGCCGCGTCGTATCTCGGGCTGCCGACGTTGACCGACAACCTGTTCAGCGCCGCGTTGAGCGCGACGAGCCCGATCTTCAATGCCGGACGCATCACGGCCGGGATCGCGCAGAGCGAAAGCCGGATGCGCGAGTCGGAACTCGGATTGCGGCAGACGATGCTGCAGGCGCTGCGGGAAGTGGAGGACGCGCGTGCGAATCTCGTCGGCGCCGACGCGGCGACGCAGCGGCTCGATAGCGCGCTTGCCGCGTCGGACAAGGCGCTCGGGTTGGCCAATCAGCTCTACAAGGGCGGCGCGACGGATTTCCTCGACGTGCTGTCGGCGCAGGAGGTGTATCTGCGGGATTCGGATTCGCTCAACCAGGCGCGGCGCGAACATGCGCTGGCGGCCGTTGCGCTTTACCGGTCGCTGGGAGGCGGGTGGAGCCGGCACGATGCGGGGGACGCACCGGCCACGGAAGCGATGGCGCGGAACTGAGCGCGCCGGTTCACGACGGTTCGGGCGGACAGGACGGCGTCGAATGGTTCCAGCCCGGCGGCCCCCAGTCCAGCGCGTTCCGCAGCCGGATGCCGGTCGCGTGCAGCGTCGTGTCCCACAGCGGTTTCAGCGGCGTGAGGCGCGCCAGGCTGCGCAGCTCGACGCCCTGCTCCGCCAGCCGGGCCGGCAGATCGCGCACGGTGTCGCGCGCCGCCGGCATCACCGCGCCGCGCGACACCCACATGCCCAGCTCGTCGACGCTGTCGAAGCCCGTCGCGGGCAGGCTGTAGCGATACAGCGTCGCGGCTTCGACGCGCTCGAGCCAGCCCTCCTCCACATAGGCGACGGCGCGGGCGCCGCCAGTCCCGAGCCATGCGCGCCGGTCGGCCGCCGACGTGTGCGGCGTCGGCCAGATCAGGATGCGCGGGCATTCGCGCGGAAAGAGATACAGAAAGCTGTGCAGCGCGTCGATGGCCCACACGAGCGGGCCGTTGAGCCAGTCCCGCGCCGGCCCGCGATCGACCGGAACGCGCAACGGCCGCGGCTCGAACCGCCCGATGCCGGGATCGTCGCTGAAGTGGAACAGCGTCGCGTCCGGCCGCCGCCGCTCGCCCTGCCGCGCAGCCGGATCGCGCACGATGCAGCGTGCGGGCGTGCCTACCGGTCCAGCGCGAGCTTCGCGCCGAGCCCCAGCAGGATCGTTCCCATCACCGCGTCGATCGGCTTGCGCAACTTCGCATAGCCCGTCTGCACGCGGTTCGTCGAGAACAGCACGGCAACCGTGCAGAACCACGTCAGCGAGACGGCGACGACCACGGCCAGCGTCGCGCCATGCACCCAGGCCGGCGCATGCGCGGGCAGCAGCGTGACGAACAGGCTGCCGAAGAACGCGGCGGCTTTCGGATTCGTCAGGCCGACCAGCAGCCCTTTCCGGTACGCGTGCACGCCGCCGCGCACGACCGGCCGGCTCGCGGCCTCGGGCTGCGGCGCCGGTTGGCGCAGGCCCGCCAACGTCCTGACGCCCAGATAGATCAGGTATGCGGCGCCGGCGATGCGGATCGCCTCGTACAGCCACGCGAGTTTCGCGACGATCAGGCCGAGCCCGAAAATCGCCATCGCGGCCCAGGCCGCATGCGACGACGCGATGCCCAGCGCGGCCAGCAGGCCGGCGCGGCGATGGCCGAGCGCATGCGAGGAAACGGCGATCAGGTCGGGGCCGGGGCTGACGCACGCCAGCCACATCACGCCGCCCACTGCGGCGAGTTGGGGAAGATAGCTCATGGCGATTCGGGTGGATGCGGGTCGAGGAGGACGACCGGGCTACTCTAGCACGCCGATTTCGGTTGCATGCGGGACGATCCGCGCCGCGGCTCAGCCGGCGTCGGGCCAGCGGTATCCGATCACTTCGTGCAACGGATACGCGAGTTCGCGCACCTCTTCCAGCTGGTTGCCGCCGAACAGATGCACGTGTTCGCGGTCGTGCCGCAGGTAGAAACCGACATGCCCTTTCCAGCTCGCGGGATCGTCGCGCGTCAGGACGGCGATGCAGCCGTACACGGGGCGCTCCAGCGGCCGGCCCCATTCGAGCCACGAACGCGCGAGCGCCGAGCCCGTGCCGCGCATGCCGGCATGCGTCATGCACCAGTTGACGAACGACGAGCACCAGGAAATCTTGTCGTCGTAACCAGCCAGGTTCGTCTGGTCGTTGTATTCGACGATGCGCGGGTTGATGCTGCCCGGCGGGTGCCGCCGGATGCCGCGCTCGGCCAGCGCGACGGGCATCCACGGCGGATGGGCGGCCGCCGGCTCTCTGTCGGGGTGGAATCGGGTCACGTCGTTCCCGTGCGTGTGTGAGGTGCGGTCGATCTTCGCACGAACGGCGCCCGGCGGCGAGCGCCGCCGGCATCGCGCCGCCGCGCGCACGGCCGGCCGGTCACGCATTGCCCACTCGCGGTGGGAACTGTTACGACCCGCGCCGGGTTTTTCCGGGCGCGCCGGCGCCGCACACTCCATGGGTCCGCCGGCATTTCGGCGCTTCACGACGAGGTCAACGATGACGCAACCCCTTCTTCCCCGCGACGACACCTATGCCCGTGGTCTCGCGTTGTTCGAGCGCCTGCACGGCGCGCACAGCGGCAAGGATCTGGCGCAGTCGCGCGAAACGCTCTGCCCCGACTTCCTGACGATGACGATGCAATGGGCGTTCGCCGGCGTGCTCGACCGGCCCGGGCTCGACCTCGCGACCCGCGAGCTGGTCGTGATCGCCAGTTGCGTGACGCTCGGCTACGCGCTGCCGCAATTGCGCGCGCACGTCGAAGCGGCGCTGGTTGCCGGCGCGACGCGCGAGCAGATCGTCGAGGCGATCCTGCAGACGATGTTCTACGGCGGCGGCGCGGCCGTGAACAATGCGCTGGGCGTCGTGGCGGAAGTGTTCGCCGCGCTGCCCGACGACGGGCTCAACGCGCCGGCTCCGCAACCGCAAAATGATCGAGCGCAAACGCGATGAACGCGCGGAGCTTGGCCGGCGCGCCGGCATCGCGCGCGTAGAGCAGGTAGAAATCGCGGCCGCGCGATTCGTACGCGGCCAGCAGCCGCTGCAGGCGGCCCGCCTCGAGGTCGGCCTTGACCAGGCCGAGCGGCTGCAGGATCACGCCGCCGCCGGCCAGCGCGGCCTCGCGCAGCGCGGGGCCGCTGTCGACGCGCAAGCGGTACGCGACCGGCACTTCGAGCGCGCCGTCGGGCCCGTCGAACCGCCACCGGTAACGCGGCCCCCAGCGCGTATGGCCCAGGCAATCGTGGTTCAGCAGATCCTGCGGCGTCGCCGGCGTGCCGTGCCGGGCCAGGTAGTCCGGCGACGCGCACACGACCATCCGGTAATACGACGGCAACGGCCGCGCGACCAGCGACGAATCGGCCAGCGGCCCGACGCGAAACGCGAGGTCGATGCCGTCGCCGACCGGATCGACCGCCGCATCGGTCAGCACGAGTTCGATATCGACGCGCGGATACTGCGCGAGAAAAACGGCGACGGCGGGGGCGAGCTGCGTGACGCCGAACGAAATCGGCGCGGCGATGCGCAGGTGGCCGGACGGGTCGCCGCCGAGCGTCGACGCGGCGTCGTCGGCGGTCTCGACCCGCTCGAGGATGTCGCGGCAATGCTCCAGGTAGAGCACGCCGGCCTCGGTCAGATGATGACGGCGCGTCGTGCGGTGCAGCAGCTTCACGCCGAGACGCGCTTCGAGCGCGTTCAGGTGCTTGCCGACCATGCTCGACGACAGGCCGAGCCGCTCGGCCGCGGTGGTCAGGCTGCCGGTGCTGACGATCTCGACGAACACCGACATGCTTTCGAAGCGGTCCATGATGATTGGGCGGGTGGACGACGGAAGGATGCGCGTCCGGCGCGGTGCGGCCGGATGCGCGTGGCGCTCAATCTTCGCACGAACGCCGCGGATGGCCGCGCCGTTCCCGCGCGGCGGTCGCCACGCGATGCGCCCGCCGCGTCACCCTGCCGGCCGCATGTCCCGCACGCGGCCCGTCAACGGCTGGCGAGGCTGGCGTTTCCATACTGGGCGACGAGCGCGTACCACAGCGCATAAACCTCCTTCATGCCCGGATCGTGGTCGTTGGTCCATACGGCCGTCTGCACGAGGACGAGCTTCGACGCCGGGTCGACGATGATTCTCTGGCCGTCCATCCCCTGCAGCGCGAACATGCGCCGCTCGCCCGGCAACAACCACACCTGGTACCCGTAGCCGAACACCGGGTTGGCCTTGCCCGGCGCGAGAAAGCCGTCGCCGGGCGCGACCGTCGTCGCCTGCAGCAGCCAGTCGCGCGGCACGATCTGCCGGCCGTTCCACTGGCCGTCATGCGCGAGCATCATGCCGAGCCGGGCCCAATCGCGCAGCGTGGCGCTCACGCAGCAATAGGTGATGTTCTCCCCGGTCGCGTCGCGTCCCCACGATGCATCCGACTCCATGCCCATCTTCTGCCAGATGCGCTCGCTCGCGTATTGCGCGACGCTCATGCGGGTGGCGTGGCTCACCACGAGGCCGAGCACTTCGGTTTCGATGCTCGCATAGCTGAAGTGCGTGCCGGGCGCCCGCTCGCGCGTATTGAAGTGCCTGACGGCGTCGATCGCGCCGAGCCCGTGCGGATCGAAGAGTTCGAGCCCGAACTTGTCGCGGTCGTCGCCGGCATTGTCGTCTTCGAAGAAATGGACGCCGGACGACATGTGCAGCAGGTCGCGGATCGAGGTCTGCCCGTACGGGCTGTCCGCCAGCTCCGGCACATAGGCCGCCGCGCGATCGTCGATCGAGTGGATCGCGCCTTCGGAGACGGCGATGCCGACCAGCAGGCCGACGATCGTCTTCGCCATCGATTGCGACATGAAACGGTCGGCGTCCGTCCGGGCGTAACGATAGTGTTCGTAGAGAATCGTGTCGTCGCGCGCGATCAGCAGCCCCGTTACCGGATTGCGCTCGAGATAGTCGTCGAGATTGCGGTTCTGCCCGGCATACGGGTAGATCAGCGACAGCTCCCGCCCGGACGATTTCAGTATCGACGGAGCGCCGGCCCGCGCCACGGGATCGGTCATGCGCACCTTGTCGAAATGGGTGTAGTAGCCGACGAACTGCTGCTGGGTTCTCCCGTGGCCGGGCACCGGCAACGGATAGTGATCGGCCGCGCCGTAGGCGTCCGCCGCGTATCCGGTATCGGAAAAAACGGGCTTCGGCTGCGCAACGGTACAGGACAACGCGAGGAAACTCCCGACGGCAACCGCCCTGACACTGTGACGCATGACCAGACTCCTTTTTCGATAGAGACTGCAGCTATCTTCAGATCATTGCTCAACGCCCGGTGCGGGCTGCCGTTGACCGGCCGAGTGTTTCAGAATGTAACCAGGGAGGTGCGCGACGGGCGTCGACGCGGACGCCGCGATGCGCCGGCATCCGCCGAATGGCGAAGGACGGCGTGCAACGTCGCACCCGCACGTGCGACGTTGCGGACGAGCGGGCGAATGTCGCCGGCGTCTCAGGCCGCGATGCGCTTCTGCATGAATACGCTCAACGGGTCGTCCGCGTAATCGCCGAACGGCCCGCGGCGCTCATATCCCGCGGACGCGTACAAGGCCAGCGCCTCGTGTTGACAAGGGCCGGTTTCCAGCCGGAGCACCGTACAGCCGAGCTCGATTGCCCGCGACTCGAGCCTCGCCATGAGTGTCCTGGCGATGCCCTGCCCACGGCCGCGCGGGCTGACGTACATGCGCTTCAGTTCGCCGAATCCGGGGTGGAGGACGATCGCCCCGCAGCCGACGGCCTGACCGTCGCCGTCCCGTGCGACGGCGAACAGCACATTGGCTTGCTTCAGCGACGCGATATCCACGACATGCCGGCTCTCGGGCGGGTACAGCGCGTCCTGGTACGCGTCCAGATCGGCGATGAGGGCGATGACGTCGGCCTGGTCGGGAGATTCGAAAGCGATGGTCATGACGGAAAGGGCTGGCAGGGTTGGCGAAAGCGCAACGGAACGGCCGGTCGACCCGGCGGCAGTCGATGCCGTTGCGTCCTATCGGACGACGGCATCGACCATCGCCTGTAATTCGGACAGCAGCCGCGCATAGTACTTCTGTCGCGGCACATGCGTGTCGTAACAAGCCTTGCGCTGCTCATCGGTCAGCCCTTCCGCATTGCAGGCGGCGATCGCCGGCAACGTCGCATCCCGCCACAGGATGTAGGCCCGCTCCCCCTGCCGGATCGATACCGCCATCGTGCTCGGCGCATCCGGCATCCCGTCCTGGCTGTGACCCAGCAGCAACGCCTTCACCACGGCGTCGGCCGGCTTGCGCTTCACCGGCAATTCGGTGAAGCGGAACGCCATCGCGTCGTCGTCGAAGATGTCGGCGTAAAACGTCTCGTTGTCGAAAATGGCCGCGACGTCGTCCGGCGACTTGATCCCCGCATCCGCCGTCGCCACCCAGGCCTTCAGCAGCGGCACCGTCGTCACGACGAGATTCACCTTCCCGTCGTTCGATTTCAGGAACAGGCCGTCCGGCCCGGGCGTCGTCCCGCCGTCGATGTAGAGGCCGTCGACGGTGCTCCCCGCCTTCGCGGGAAACCCTTTCGCGTCGACCTTCCCGACCAGTTTCGCGAGCCGCGCGTTGACCTCCGGCGTGTACTTCTTGTCCAGCGCCATCTTGTCGTCCCATTGCGCCGCGCCGATCTCGTCGGTGGCCTGCTTGCGATAGGCCAGATACGCATCGGTGGGCGACCGGATCATCTTCGCCCCGACCACCGCAACGACCGCGACGAGCGCCACCGCTCCCGCGCCGGCCTTCCATCCGAAAAAGCGCTTCATTTTTATTGACGTCACCGAATCCCGCGCCGACAGATCAAACGGCTGCCGCGAATCCACGGCAGCCGCCCCTCAGAAACGCGACATTCTAAAACGCAAACCGGACTTCATTCATCCACCTTGAAAGCCGACACCAGCCGGGTCAGCTCCGCCGCCTGCTGCTTCAGGCTCGCCGCCGCCGCCGCGCTTTCCTCCACCAGCGCCGCGTTCTGCTGCGTCATCTGGTCGAGCGACTGCACCGCGTCGCCGATCTGGTCGATGCCGGCGCTCTGCTCCAGGCTCGCCTCGGCAATCTCGCTCATCATCGCGCTCACCCCCTGCACCTGCGACACGACATCGCTCATCACCTTGCCCGCATCGCTGACCAGCCGCGACCCGGCGCTCACCGTGCCCGCGCTGTGCTCGATCAGCGCCTTGATCTCCTTCGCCGCCTGCGCGCTGCGCTGCGCCAGATTCCGCACTTCCGACGCGACCACCGCGAACCCGCGCCCCTGCTCGCCGGCCCGCGCCGCCTCGACGGCGGCGTTCAGCGCGAGAATGTTCGTCTGGAACGAGATGCTGTCGATCATCACGATGATCTCGGAGATCCGCTGCGACGCGTCGCTGATCTCGCGCATCGTGCTCACGACCTCGCCCACCACCTGCCCGCCGCGCGCCGCCGTATCCGACGCGCCGTTGATCATCCGCGCGGCCGTCGTCGCCGTCTCCGTGTTGTTCCGCACCACGGCCGTGATCTCTTCCATCGACGAAGCCGTCCGTTCCAGGTTGCTCGACTGCCCTTCGGTACGCTCGCTGAGATCCGCGTTCCCCGACGCGATCTGCGCCGAACCGGTCGCGATCGACGCGGAAGCCGTGCGAATCCGGTGGACCAGCGTCGACAGCGACGACACGAACCGGTTGAACGCATCCGACAGTTGCCCGATCTCGTCCTGACTCTCGACCGTCATCCGGCGCGTGAGGTCGCCCTGGCCGCTGGCGATCTCCGACAGCAGCGTCGCCGCCCGGCGGATCGGCGCGGCGATCGCGCGCCCGACCAGCCAGATCACGAGCAGCGCGACGCCGAGCCCCGCCACCGCCGCGACCAGCGCCGCGCTGCGGATCGCGCGCGTCACGGGCCCGAGCAGTTCCGCCTGCGGCACCTCGACGACGACGTACGCGTTCAGCTCCGGAATGAACGACGTGGCGATGAAGCGCGCGCCGCCGTCGCCGTCGTAGCTCAGGTACGCATACGGCTTGCCGGCCAGCAGCGTCGACGACGCGTCGCCGGGCAGCCCCTGCTGGTCCTTCAGGAAGTGCTTGCCGTCGATCAGCGACGAATCGCGATGCATCATGATCGCGCCGTCGGGACGCACGAGATACGCGAACCCGGTCTCGCCGATCCGGTACGACGCGATGCCCTTCGCGAGCGCATCGACGGACAGGCTCATGCAGGCCGCGCCGATCGGCGCGCCGTCGAGCTCGATGCGGCTGTTGATGAACATCATGTAGCCGCCGACCGTCACCTCGCGGTCCATGTTCACGTCGAACGCCTTGCCCGACGCCAGGAAGCCGGTCAGCCAGCGGTCCTGGTCGGTCACCTTCCGCTGCAGGCCGGCTTCGTTGTAGTAGTTGCCGCTCTTCACGGACACCCACTGCACCGACGCGGCCTTCTGCTCGTCCTTCACGTTCTTCGCGAGCTGGATCCAGTTGCGCGTGCCGGCGTCGGGTTCGCCGTCGGCTTCCCATTGCAGCAGGAACGCGTCGCGCGCGAGGATGCGCGACGCGGCGATCGGCCCGGCCATCTGCCGCTGCACGTCGGCGCGGATGCCGTTCAAGGCCGTCGGCAGTTCCTCGCGCACGACGCGATCGCGCACGGCGTTGCCGATCAGGCGAAGGCTGAGCCCGCTCGAAATCGCGACGAACACGAGCAGGCAGCTCGTCATGCTGAAAATCAGCTTGTTCTGAATGGAAAGCTTGCGCCAGAAATGCATGGGGAACCCTCGATAACCGCTCGGTCTGAGCCAGTTTGGGTTATCGGCAGGCAGGCGCGGAACCGCATCGCTGATTTCAGATGTCGATCATGCGGGATTTGTTATGTTGTTGTCAGGTGGGCCGATGCGGCCGGTCGCGCCCGGTCGCGCGCACGCCGGTCAGTATGCGACGAAGATCGTCACGCGCCGGTTCCTCGCGCGCGCCGCCGCATCGTCGCCCGTCACGAGCGGCTGCGTATCGGCCCGCCCGATCGCCGCGAGCCGGTGCGGCGCCACGCCGCGCTCGGTCAGGTAGCGCACGACGCTCCCGGCGCGCGCCGACGACAGCTCCCAGTTCGATTCGTATTTCGCGTTCGCGATCGGCACGCTGTCCGTGTGCCCCTCGACGAGGATGTCGCCGGTCGCGTGATCGCCCAGCGCCTGCGCGATCCGGTCCAGCACCGGCGCGGCATCGGGCAGCAGCCGCGCGTCGCCGACATTGAACAGGATCTTCGCGTCGATGCCGATCTCGACGCCATGCGGCGCCTTCACGAGCGAAATCCGGCCATCCGTCTTCAGCGTATCGAGCAGCGCGAGCCACGCCGGCGTGCGCCCGGGCGGGGCGGCGTCCGCCGCGCCGCCGGCATGCCGCGCGAGCGTCTGGTAGCGCGCATCGAGCGCGTTGTACTTCGCCAGCTGGAGCACGTACAGCGCCAGGAACAGCACCATCAGCGTCGTGATGAGGTCCGCGTACGAAATCAGCCAGCGGCCGGATTGCGCGCCTTCGGGTTCGTCGTGGTCGCGATCGGCGGCCGAGGCGCCGTCAGTTCGGGCAGTCATGCGGTCGGTGATCCAGGTTCGTTGCGGCACGCGCCCATCATGCGAGCGACTCGGCCGCGCGGCCGCGCACGTCGCCGGTCAGGCGCGTTTCGATCGTATGCGGCGATTCCTTGCGCGAAATCGCCAGCAATCCGTCGAGATACAGCTTGCGAAACCGCAGCTCGCTGTCGATCTGCGCGCGCAGCTTGCCGTACAGCGGCAGGAACACGAGGTTCGCCAGCGCCAGCCCGTACAGCGTCGCGATGAACGCGACCGCGATGCCCGGCCCGAGCTGCGCCGGTTCGAGCATGTGGCTCGTCACCTGCACGAGCCCGAGCACCGAGCCGAGGATGCCGAACGTCGGCGCATAGCCGCCTGCCTGCTGCCACACGCGCGCGGCGGCCAGGCGGCTGCGCTCGTACGCGTCGAGTTCGCGCTGCAGCGCATCCTCGAGCACGGCGGTCGACACGCCGTTCGCCAGCAGTTCGAGCCCGCGGCGCGCGAACGGATGGATGCCGCTCACGTCCATCGACTCGAATGCGAGCAGCCCGTTCAGCTTGGCGCGGTCGCCCCATTCGAGCAGGTCGGACAGGTTCTGGCGATCGACCTCGCGCGCCCGCACGAACGCGAGCCGCAACTGCTTCACCGCGTCGAGGAAACGCGCCCACGTGTTCTGGATCATCACGGCGCCGAGCGTGCCGCCAAGCACGATGACGAGCGCCTCGAACTGGAACAGCATCGGGAAATGCCCGCCTTCCAGCGCGAAACCGAACACGATCGCCGCGCCGCCAAGCACCACACCGGCCAGGGTCAAGAGGTCCATGCGTGCGCTCCCGTCATGCGTCCGTTGCCGAAGCGACAGGCGCGGCGCCCGCCGCGGGCGCTTTCGCCGCGCGCACGGCATCCAGCACGCGCTGCTCGATGTCCTCGACCTCGAGCGGGTCGAGCTTGAGTTCGCGGCGCATCACCCACGACACCTCGTTGCGCCGCGCCTCGGTCATCACCGAGAACAGCTTGTCGGCCACCGCGCGATCGTCGAGGCTCGCGATCAGCTTCGCGAGATCGTACGTATCGAACGCGCTGACGACGTCGAACAGCGTGCGCGAGTCGACCCGCACGAGATCCTCCAGCGCGCGCACGTCGCCGCCGCGGCGCGGATTGCGCCGCGAGAAATACGCCACGCCCTTTTGCTCGACGTAGCTGAGCACCTTCGACTTGCGGAACGCGAACACCTCGTCCGCGATCTCGCCGTTCGACAGCTTGCTGAGCAACAGCGTCTTCTCGACGCCGATCAACGATTCGAGATCGACCAGCTCGATCAGCTCGAGTTCGCTGTTGATCGACAGGTCGAGATCGTGATCGGCCACCTGCTGCGCGCGATCGATCACGCGTGCGGCGTCGAAGGTCACGACCTGGCGCGCATCGGACGACGCCGCATGGTCGATCGTCCCGCCGGCATGGTCCGCCTGCGCGGCCTCGATCGTGACGAGATTGAGCTTCTCCATGCGTCGCAGCATCGCGAGCACGTGCGGCCGCGAATGGCCGGCGATCGCGCGGCACTTGCGGATCACGTCGGCAAGCGGCACCGAGGTTTCGGCCGCATGCGCCTGCATCGGCCGGCGCGCCCACGTGTCGCCGCCCTCGCGCGCGTCGGCGCCCGCCATCAGCGCCAGCACGTGCGCATACGACAGCACGCCCGGCATGAAGTCGGCATGCGTATAGGTCGCGAGCTGGTCGTCCTTGCGCTTCACGCGGCGGATCAGCGTCCGCACGATATGACGCAGCAGCGCCGACACGCGCTCGATTTCATCGTCGAGCATGGCGGTCGGCACGACCGTAAGCTGACAGAATGAAAGCGCCTTCGCCGTATGGGCGCGCGGCTCGGCCGCGAGCAACGCGGATTCGCCGAAGAACTCGCCACGGCCGAGCGTCGCGACGACGACACGCTTGTCGTCGCATCGCGTGGACAGCTCGACCTTGCCGTCCGTGATCAGAAAGATGACGGGCTCGCCCGCAAAACCCTCGGAGTAAATGATTTCTCCGGGCGCCGCCGTACGCGTCCACGATTGCTGACGATTCAAATCGATTCCCCTGCTGCGCTGACTTTCTTGTCCGGCGGCGCCGCGCTTCATGCGCGATCATCGCCGCCGTACCCCGTGTCCCCGTTTACGACACGCGACACGGGGTTCTTTAACGTCGGCGCCGGTCGCCGGCGCGGCATCGGTTACGAATCGTTTGCGCGAGCATCCCGGCGCGATGCGTCCGGAAATGCGGCAGACAGCCGCACGTGCCGCGGCGCGCGCCGGCCGGCCGCACGCCGGGCTCCGGGCCTGCGCCGCACCCGGCCGCCAATACGCAACGCTCATTCATGCAGGCCCCACGACACGAGCACCGCGTGGATGTTGCGCGCGTATTCGTCCCGCAAGCGCGGCGTTTCCGAGTGATACGCACCGATCGCCTGCCAGGTGTTCCCGTAGCGGACCATCTTGCGCTTCAGCATCCACGCCGCGACGTAGATGTTCACGCACGCGTCCTTCAGTGCGCCCGGCGGCACACCGTAGCGGCGCAGTTCGCCGAAGTGCACCGAGTTGATCTGGGTCTGGCCGACGTCGATGCTGCCGTCCGCGTTGCGGTGCACGGCCGCGGGATTGCCCTTCGATTCGTACCAGGCGATCGCGCGCAGGATCTGCGGGTTGACGCCCTGATAGCCGGCCGCGCGTTCGAAACAGGCGCCGTCGGGCACCGCGTCGTCCGCCCGCGCCGGCGCGACGTACAGCGCACCCAGCAGCATCGCGGCCCCCAGCCACGACAGGGCGGCCGATCGCATCGGGAACCAGCGGGGGCGGCGCGGCGCGCATCCGCCGCATCGATCGTGCCGCTTCATTGCGTCATCGCCAGCGCAGCGGCGCCGGCGCCGGCGCCTGTCGGACGCGATTCACGCGCGCCTTTCGCCAGCGCGTCGTCAAGCTTCCTGTCCTCGGCCGCGAGCACCGCACGCGACGCCTCGGTCACGACGAGATGCACCTGAAACTCCGGCGCCTTCTTCGCGGGCGGCGCGTGGCGCGAGCGCCTCGCGTGGCGCCCGCCCGCCGGTGCGCTCGCCTGCGCTTCGTCGTCGCCGCCCGCCCCCGGCGGCAGCGACGCGTACGGCGGCAGCGGCGGAAACACCTGGTTGGACGCGGCCGGGGCGGACGACGTTGCGTCGCCGGGCGGCGCCGCGAACGCGGCGCCGCACACGAGCATGGCCGTACAGATCGACAGTCGTAGCATCGCGGGATCTCCTGTTACCGGGTCTGGGTCGGTTCGACCTGCACGCTGTACGGCCGGCAACTCCCGGCCGCAACGTTCTCGACACGCACCGATGCGGCGCGCGGCGTCGCGATGCCGCGCCGGAGCGACTGGTTCAGGTAGCCGAAATCCTGCGGCAGCGCAGCCACGCGGATCGTCATCGGCTGCGACTGCTTCGACGCCAGCGCGCCGACTTTCGCCAGCAGCGCGGTCAGTTGGGGATCGCGTGCGCCGAGCGCATCGGCGGGTATGACGAAATCGACGAGCGGCGTCGACGCGGAAGACGCGTCGTCGCGCGCATTCGCGTCCTGACCTCCGGAGCGGAGTTGGGCGCAGCCGGCCGACATGACCAACGCAGCGGCACAGACAAGCATGACGAACGGTTTCACGTATTTCTCTAGCGGTCAGTGGACCTGCGTTATCGGCAGCGCGCGGACGATGTTTACCCCGATCGCGCGCGAAGCCCGCCGCGCGGGATCGCGCGGCGGGCTTCGATTCCTCTGATTTAAGCGCGGCGTGATCAGACGCCATTCATCCGATCGTTGCACGCATGCCGCGTGTGCCGCGCGCGATCCGGCGCTCAGAACTCCATGTCGAGTTCGTCGATGTCCTCATGCTCCGCTTTCGCCGCGTCGATCCACTCTGCCACGAACGGTTGCGCGAGCACCTGCATGCAGTACTCGGCGATATCGGGCTCCAGCTTCACGTCGTAGGTCAGGAAGCGCGTGACGACGGGCGCGTACATCGCGTCGGCGATGCCGATCTCCGCGCCGAACAGCCAGGGGCCGCCGTATGCGGCCAGGCACTCGCGCCAGATCGTCACGATCCGCTGGATGTCGTGCTGCGCGCGCGACCAGATCCGGAAGCCGGGGAAATGCGCGCGCAGGTTCATCGGCAACGCGGATCGCAGCGCGCTGAAGCCGGAATGCATTTCGCCACAGATCGACCGGCAATGCGCGCGGGCGTGCCGGTCCTCCGGCAACAGCCGCGCCTGCGGCCGGATTTCGTTCAGGTATTCGGCGATCGCGAGCGTATCCCACACCGCGTTGCCGTCGTGCGTCAGGCACGGCACGAGGATCGACGGCGACAGCAGCAGCAACTCCGCGCGCGACGCCGCATCGATCGGCACGCTGACCGTCTCGAACGGCAGCCCGCTCAGCTTCGCGAGCAGCCAGCCGCGCATCGACCACGACGAGTAATTGCGGCTGCTGATGGTCAGCGTCGTCTGTCCGGTGGATTCCATGTCGCTCCCCTGTCCAATGCCGTTCGTGCCCCTGCACCGAAAACGGTCGCCGCGCGGTGCCGCCCGCACCACGCCGGTGCCGCGCATTCGCCGAACTGGCGCAGCCGCGCACGCCGTCGCGGCCCGGGTCGCCCGCCGCAACGGCGCGGCGACGCACCGCGTGCGATTGCCGCTTCTCGCGCGCCGCCTGCACCGCCGCGCTCCCGAACCGCGTGCAACGCGCGTGCCAGACGCGCGCTGGCACATGGCTTGCCTCGTTCAATCCAACGCGGCACAACGAGCGACGGTCATGAATCTGCTTGCCTACCCGTTCTATCAATGGTCTGCCGAATGCACGCGCCCGGCGCGCGCATGGGCCGCCGCCGCACGCGCGACGATGTCGCTGTGGCCGCCCGCCACCGCGACGCCGGGCGGCCGCATGCTCGACGCACTGTGCGAGCTGCTCGAATGCTGCGCGTTCTCGCATCGGCGGCCGCCGTTCGGCATCGCGTCGATCGACGTCGACGGCGAAACGGTGCCGATCGTCGAGGAAGCCGCCGCGGCCACGCCGTTCGGCACGCTGCTGCATTTCCGCAAGGCGCGGCCGGTCGCGCGCCAGCCGCGCGTGCTGATCGTCGCGCCGATGTCCGGGCATTTCGCGACGCTGTTGCGCGGCACCGTGCACACGATGCTCGCCGACCACGACGTGTACATCACCGACTGGCACAACCCGCGCGACATTCCGCTGACGGCCGGACGGTTCGGTTTCGACGAATACGTCGCGCACGTGATCGACTTCATCCGCCAGATCGGCCCGGACGCGCATGTGCTCGCGATCTGCCAGCCGACCGTCGCCGCGCTCGCGGCGGTCGCGCTGATGGCGGCCGGCGGCGATCCGGCGCAGCCCGCGAGCCTGACGCTGATGGCCGGCCCGATCGACTGCCGCGTGAATCCGACCAAGGTCAACGCGCTCGCCACGAGCCAGCCGATCGAATGGTTCGCGCGCAACCTGATCAGCGTCGTGCCGGCCGGCTTCGTCGGTGCGCAGCGGTGCGTGTATCCGGGATTCGTGCAGGTGGGCGCGTTCATGTCGATGAACCCCGACCGGCACGCGGCGTCGTTCGCCGACCTTTACTACCAGCGCGCGAAAGGCGATCCGGCGAAAGCCGATACGCTGCGGCACTTCTACGACGAGTATTTCGCGACGGCCGATCTCACCGCGGAGTTCTATCTGGAGACGGTCGAGAAGGTGTTCCAGCAATACGCGCTCGCCCGCGGCGAGCTGACGGTCGGCGACCGGCTCGTCGAACCGGCGGCGATTCATCGCACCGCGCTGCTGACGATCGAAGGCGAGAAGGACGATATCTGCGCGGTGGGCCAGACGGTGGCCGCGCAGGAGCTGTGTTCGGGGTTGCCGCCGTATCTGAAGACGCACCACGTGCAGACGGGGGCCGGCCACTACGGCGTATTCAACGGCAGCCGCTGGGAAACGCAGATCTATCCGATCGTGCGCGCGACGATCCACGACAACGAACCGTACGACCGCACCGCGGGCGCGGAAGGCGATGCGGACGGCTCGCACTACGTCACGCTGCGCGCGCTGCTCGATGCGCGCGCGACAACGCACGCCGCGACGGCCGATGCGCCATCGCACCATGCCGGGTGAACCGGCGCGGCGCGGCAATCGCCGGCGCGAAAAATAAAACGCCCCGCCGTGCTGGCGGGGCGCGCGTTCAGGCAGCGTGCCGGCAACGCGCGAGGCGGCGGCCTCGTGCGTCGGGGCCCGTCTTACGAACAGGCCTTGCCGTGCGACGCGTGGAAGCCCTTCGCCTTCGCGTCCGCTTCCGACATGTAGCTGCCGTGCTTGGTCTTGCCGTAGTACTTGTCGGTCGGGCAGTGATAGACCTTGGTGCTGTCGTTGACCCACACCTTGCCCGGGCCGCCGCCGGGCGCGGCGGCTGCCGTCGTCGCAGCGGCGCTCTTCGCCGGCGCGGTGCCGGATGCGGCGGCAGCCGAAGCCGCCGCGGCGGGCGCTGCCGCCGGCGCGCTGGCCGCGGCGGCGGCCGACGCGCCGTACCAGGTCTTCACGCCCTTGTGGCCGGCGCACGCGCCCTTCTTCGACGCGCCCGAGTAGAACGAGCCGTCCTTGCACAGGCCGGTCGTGCCGCTCGGCGCGCTGGCCGGAACCTGCGCGAACGCACCGATCGACACGCCCATGCCGGCGACGAGCGCGGCGATCAACATCGTTTTTTTCATGGTCCTCTCCTGATTTGCCTGGAACATTCATGCGCCCCGGTCATCGCCGGGAACAGCCGGGGTTATCGCACCCAGTGGCAAACGCGATGGTGGTGATGATCGAAATGGCACACACGGTGCGGATGGGCTTCGGCCAGTGCCGGAACGAGAACCACGCAGGCAAGTGCGGTGGCGGTGAGGATCTTCGCGATGCGGTTCATGAAACTCTCCCGAGTAGGTCGGCCGGAGATCCGGCCGGTACCTACTTAACGCCGACGGTCGACAAGCCGTGCACCGCGCCCGCGCACAATTGACGATCTTTGACATCGCCTCGCCCGCCGGCGGCCGAACCTGACGAATGCCTTTCTTTCATCCGGATCTTCGGCTTCGCGGCGGTTCGGAATTCGAAAGAATGTGTCCGACCGGAACGCGGCGTGTCGCGCCGGCGCCGCACGCGACAGCGTCCCGCCGCGCAGGATCGGCGCGGCGGCCACCCTGATGCGGCCGTTCGCAAGCGCCCGCCCGGAACCCGGGCGGCTACGCGCCCGCGCTTTCCCACGGCGTGGGCGGCGGCACGGCGCACGGCCCTTCGACGTCGATGGATTTGAAATCGGCGGGCCCGACGATCTCCAGATACTCCATGTCCGGCGAGTAGTCGAACAGGTAGTGGACGATCCCCGGCGCCTGGTGCACGCAGTCGCCGGCGGCTACCAGCGTTTCCTGCTCGCCGTACATGAAGCGCGCCCAGCCCTTCAGCATGATCACGATGTGGAACTCGGCCTCGTGGCGGTGCCAGCCGGTGCCCGCTACCGGTGCATGATTCGCCCTGACGAGCTGCGCGACGACCTTGCCGTTCGTCGCGGCCGCGATGCCGAGATCGCGGTACAGGAAGAAGTCGCGCAGCCCTTCGCCGCGAAACGCGGTGTCCTGGGGCTTCACGTGGGAAAAGGCGGTGGTGGTCGGCGTGCTCATCGTGGTGCTCCTTCGTCGCGAGGATCACGCGTGACAAGCATTTAGCGTTCCAGTTCGCGACGTCGCGGGCGATGCGCGACGCCGCCGGTGCGTCTACTTCAGCCGGCCCGACAGGAACTGCCCGAGCCGTTCGCTCTTCGGATTCACGAGAATCTCCTGCGGATTGCCTTCCTCCTCGATCTTCCCCTGGTGCAGGAAGATCACGTGATTCGACACGTTGCGCGCGAAGCCCATCTCGTGCGTGACGACGACCATCGTGCGGCCTTCCTCGGCGAGCTTCTGCATCACCTTCAGCACTTCGCCCACCAGCTCCGGGTCGAGCGCCGACGTCGGCTCGTCGAACAGCATCACTTCCGGCTCCATCGCCAGCGCGCGCGCGATCGCGACGCGCTGCTGCTGGCCGCCCGACAGGTGCGACGGATACATGCCTTCCACGCGCGGCGCGAGCCCCACCTTCTCCAGGTACTTGCGCGCCCGCGCGATCGCCTCCTCCTTGCCGACCCCGAGCACGGCCATCGGCGCCTCGATCACGTTCTCGAGCACCGTCATGTGCGCCCACAGGTTGAAGTGCTGGAACACCATCGACAGCTTCGTGCGCATCCGCTGCAACTGCTTCTGGTCGGCCACGCGCAGCGCCCCGCTGCGGTCGCGGGTGGTCTGGATCGGCTCGCTGCCGATCGTGATCTGCCCCGAGCACGGCTGCTCGAGGAAGTTGATGCAGCGCAGGAACGTGCTCTTGCCGGAGCCGCTCGAACCGATGATGCTGATCACGTCGCCGGCCTTCGCCTTCATCGACACGCCCTTCAACACCTCGTTGTCGCCGAACTTCTTGTGCAGGTTGTCAACGGTGAGCTTGTACATGCTGGATCCTTCGTTGCGAATGCATTAATGACCGCGCGGCGCGAGGTACGCGAGCCAGCGCGTCTCGAGCTTGCGGAACGCCCAGATGAGCGTGAACACGACGGCGGCGTACAGGACGGCCGCGATGCCGTAGGCCTGGAACGACATGTAGGTGGCCGAATTGACGTCGCGCGTGACCTTCAGGATGTCAGGCACGGTGGCCGTGAACGCGAGCGTCGTCGCGTGCAGCATCAGGATCACTTCGTTGCTGTAGCTCGGCAGCGAGCGGCGCAGCGCCGACGGCAGGACGATCCGCGTATAGAGCTTGAAGCGCGACATCCCGTACGCGAGCCCGGCCTCGATCTCGCCGGCCGACGTCGCCTTGATCGCGCCCGCGAAGATCTCGGTCGCATACGCGCATTCGTTCAGCACGAACGCGAGCAGCGTGCAGTTCATCGCGTTGCGGAAGAACGCGTCGAGCAGCACGTGATCGTGCACGACCTGCAGGCTGTAGATCCCGGTGTAGCACATCAGCAGCTGCACGTAGAGCGGCGTGCCGCGGAACACGTACGTGTAGAGCCAGACCGGGCCCGAGATCCAGCGGTTCGACGACGCGCGCGCGATCGCGAGCGGCACGGCGAGCGCGAAGCCCAGCACGATCGACACGACCAGCAGCCACAGCGTGATCGCGAGGCCGCTGAAGCGGTAGCCGTCGGTATAAAGATAGCTTTGCCAGTACTGGCTGACGATTTCGATCACAGTGCGAGCCTCCGGACACCGACGGAATAGCGCTTCTCGAGGTGGTGCAGCACGACGTTGGACACCGTCGTGATCGCGAGGTAGATCGCGCCCGCGGCCAGCGTGAAGAAGAAGAAATCGAGCGTGCTCTTGCCGGCGTCCTGCGACGCCTTGACGACGTCGGCGAGACCGATGATCGACACGAGCGCGGTGGCCTTCACGAGCACCTGCCAGTTGTTGCCGATGCCGGGCAGCGCGAAGCGCATCATCTGCGGAAACAGGATGCGGCGAAACACGCGCCAGCCGCCCATCCCGTATGCGAAGCCCGCCTCGAGCTGGCCGCGCGGCACCGCGAGGAACGCGCCGCGGAACGTCTCGGTGAAGTACGCGCCGTAGATGAAGCCGAGCGTCACGACGCCGGCCACGAACGGGTCGATGTCGATCTGGTCCCAGCCGACGAGGTCGGTGGCCTGGTTCAGCAGGATCTGGATCCCGTAGAACAGCAGCAGCATCAGCACGAGGTCGGGCACCGCGCGGATCAGCGTCGTATAGAAGGTGCCGACCGACCGGAGCACGCGGTGAGTCGACAGTTTCGCCGCCGCGCCGGCGAGCCCCAGCACGAGCGACGCGGCAAGCGACAGCACCGCGAGCTTCACGGTCTCGACCGTGCCGGCCCACAGCAGCGGGCCAAATCCTTGGAAGATCATATGAGGGGTCCAGAACGGGGTGGCTGGATTGTCAATAGCCATTAACCGCGCATCAAACGATATCTGCGCACTACTTGATGCGGCCTGCTCATCAAGCCGGACGCAACCCGCGAGGCGGGCGGCGCCCGGCGACGGACGCGGCGCGCGCCGCAGCCGACGCGCGCCGCGGGGAGGGTCAGCCGCCGTAGACGTCGAACGCGAAGTACTTCTTCTCGAGCTTCCGGTACGTGCCGTCCTTGATGAGGTCGGCGATCGCGTGGTCGATCTTCGCCTTCAGGTCGGCGTCTTCCTTGCGCAGGCCGATGCCCGCGCCGTTGCCGAGCGTCTTCGGATCGTCGATGTCGCCGCCGGCGAATGCGAAGTTCGCGCCACGCGGCGTCTTCAGGAAGCCGATGTCGGCCTGCACCGCGTCCTGCAGCGTCGCGTCGAGGCGGCCGGACATCAGGTCCTGGTACACGCCGTCCTGGTTCTGGTACGGCACGACCTGCACGCCCTTCGGCGCCCAGTTCACCTTCGCGTAGGTTTCCTGAATGGTGCCCTGCTCGACGCCGACCGACTTGCCCTTCAGCGATTCGGCGGTCGGCTGCAGGTTGGCGCCCTTCTTCACGACGAGGCGCGTCGGCGTGTTGAACAGCTTGTCGGAGAATGCGATCTGCTCGGCGCGCGCCGGCGTCATCGACATCGACGACAGCACGCCGTCGAACTTCTTCGCCTTCAGCGCGGGGATCATCCCGTCGAAGTCGTTCTCGACCCACACGCATTTCGCCTTCAGGCGGGCGCAGATCTCGTTGCCGAGATCGACGTCGAAACCGACGACCTTGCCGCTTGCGTCCTTCGATTCGAACGGCGGATAGCTGGCGTCGACGCCGAACCGGATCGTCGACCAATCCTTGGCGTGGGCACCGACCGCGATGCAGGCAAGGGCAATACTGAGCGCGAGTTTCTTCATGGCATTCCTGTCAGAGGCGAGCTGGGCAAGCGTTCCCGTCGGGCAACCCCGCCGTGAATCTTCCAACCCGGATATCGCGCCATCCGCGACATCCCAAGTTGTACATACAACTTTGCCCGCGCAGGGACATCGCCAGCAATCCGTGTTTATCACTAATTGCCGGACGATTATGGCCATGGGCCAGGAATATCCTTTAATTTCAATTAATTACTATTTACACAACGCTGAACGCCTGCTTTCCGTACTCATACGAATGCGGCCGCGCGACGGGGCGAACCTGTCTAGACTTCACGGGCCGCGCCGGCCGCTTCCAGCCCGACCAGCCGGTAGCCGAACTGCAGCTCCGTCAGCAGGTGCCGCGGGCGCGCCGGCACCGGTTCGAGCTTCTGCCGCAGGTTCGTCATGTACACGCGCACGTAGTGCGCGCGATCCGCGTCGTGAATGCCCCACACCTCGGCCAGCAACTGCCGCGCGGCGATCACGCCGCCGCGCGCGCGGATCAGCGCGGCGAGCAGCCGGAATTCCAGGCGCGTCAGGTGGATCGGCGCGCCGCCGCGCACGACCTCGTGCCGCCCGAGATCGACGGTCACGTCGCCGAACCGCACGACCGACGACGATTGCCCGTCGGTCGACACGAACGCCGCGCGCCGCAGTTGCGCACGCGCGCGCGCCAGCAGCTCGGGCACGCCGAACGGCTTCGGCAGGTAATCGTCCGCGCCCGCGTCGAGCGCCGCGACCTTCTCCACCTCCTGCTGGCGCGCGGACAGCACGATCACGGGCACCGTCGACCACTCGCGCAACTCGCGGATGAACGACTTGCCGTCGTCGTCCGGCAGCCCGAGATCGACGATCACGAGATCGGGCTTGCTGCTCGACGCATACATCCGGGCCTCGCGGGCCGTGGACGCCTCGCAGGTGTCGAGCCCCTCCTGTTCCAGCGCCATCCGGACGAACCGGCGGATATCCGCCTCGTCCTCGACGATAAGTACGCGCGATCTGATCATGTCCGGCTCTCGTGTTCGATATCGGGCGGCGCGCCCAGTGGCAGGCGAATCTCGAACCGCGCGCCGTGCGGATCGAGCGGCACGGCGCGGATCGAGCCGCCGTGCGCGTTGACGATGCTGCGGCACAGCGCGAGCCCGAGCCCCACGCCGCTGATCGACGATTCCTTGCGCTCGCGCTCGAACGGCTCGAACAGCGGCTCGGTGTTGCGCGCGACGAAGCCGGGCCCGTCGTCCTCGACGAACACGTACAGCGTTTCGCCGAACACGCGCGCGCGCACCGACACGGCCGCGTCCGCGCCCGCGTATTTCGCGGCATTGTCGAGCAGGTTCATCAGCACGCGCTCGATCAGCAGCGCGTCGACGTCGATCAGCGGCAGGTCGGGCGGCAGGTCGGCGCTCACGTCGCGGCCGGCCAGCACGCCGGCCGAATGCGCGAGCGCGCTGCCGACGATCTCGTCGAGCATGTGCCACTCGCGATTGAGCCGGACGCCCTCGCTCTGCATCCGCGCGAGGTCGAGCAGGTTCACGACGAGCCCGTGCAGCGCCTCGGCCTGGTTGCGGATGCCGTGCGCGAGCGCCGCCGGCTGCCCGTCCGCGAGGCGCTCGGGCCGCTCCAGCGTCTCGGCGAGCCCGCGGATCGCGGTGAGCGGCGTCTTCAGGTCGTGCGACACGGCGGCGAGCAGCGCGTTGCGCAACCGCTCGCCCTCGATCCGGACCAGCGTGTGCTGCGCGACCTCGACGTAGTGCACGCGTTCGAGCGCCATCGCGATCGACGAGCACAGCGCGTCGATCAGGCGGCGATCGTCGGGGTCCGTCGGCACCGGCTGCGCGTCGCCGAACAGGACGAGCACGCCGCGCACGCGCATCGGCGCCTTCAGCGGCAGGTACTGCGCCGCCGCGCGCTCGAACGGCGGCAGCCCGCACCCGGCGCCGCGGGCCTGCTCGTACGCCCAGCGCGCGGCCGACGGATCGACGAACCACGCGCCGGGCGCGGGCGCCAGCCGGTCGTCCGCATCGGGCAGCACGAGCGCGACGCGCACGCCGAGCAGCGGCGCGATCGTACCGGTGCAGATCGACGCGATCTGCTCGGTCTCGATCGCGGCCGACAGGTCGTGCGCGACGCGCGCGAGCGCCGCCGAGCGCTTCTCGTTCGCGCGGGCGGCACGCGCCTCCGCGCGCAGCCGCGCCGCGAGCTGGCCGATCGCGAGCGCGACGGCCAGCATCAGCGCGAACGTGAACACGTACTGCGTATCGGACACCGCGAACGACAGCCGCGGCTCGACGAAGAAGAAGTCGAAGCAGCCGACGCAGACGAACGCGGCCCACGCGCCGGCCAGCCGGCCGAGCCGCAGCGCGATCAGCACGACGGTCATCAGGAACAGCATCACGACGTTCGACAGATCGAACACGCGCAGCAGCGCGCTCGCCGCGAGCGTCGCCAGCGCGCACACGAGCGTGGCCAGCAGCAGCGGCACCGCGTATTGCGACAGCCACACGCGCGTGCGCGGGCGCGCCTCGCGCACGGCCAGCGCCGGCCGCGTGTCGGGCCCCGCGCCCGCGATGCGGTCGGCCATCGCCGCGCACGCGCGCAGCGCGGTCCGCCAGCGGTCGCGGCGCGCGCCGGCCCCGTCGCGGCGGGCGGCGGTGTCCCGCCGGCCCGATGCCCGTCGATTCGCTTCGTTCACGTTCACATCCATGATCGCTTCCGGCAATTGAAACGCCGAACGGCCCCGCGCGCGCCACGAGGGCGCGCGCGGGGCCGCGACGGCGCGTTCGGTCAGATAAACGGCGTCAACAGCATGTCGATCAGCTTGATCCCGATGAACGGCGCGACGATCCCGCCCACGCCGTAGATCAACAGGTTGCGCCCCAGCAGCTTCTCGGCCGGCTCGGCACGATACTTCACGCCCTTCAGCGCCAGCGGGATCAGCGCGACGATGATCAGCGCATTGAAGATCACCGCCGACAGGATCGCCGACGTCGGGCTGTGCAGCCCCATCACGTTCAGCGCGCCGAGCGCCGGGTAGGTCGCGACGAAGGCGGCCGGGATGATCGCGAAATACTTCGCGAGATCGTTGGCGACGCTGAAGGTGGTCAGCGCGCCGCGCGTCATGATCATCTGCTTGCCGACCTCGACCACCTGCATCAGCTTCGTCGGGTTGCTGTCGAGGTCGACCATGTTGGCCGCCTCCTTCGCCGCCTGCGTGCCGCTGTGCATCGCGACGGCCACGTCGGCCTGCGCGAGCGCCGGCGCGTCGTTGGTGCCGTCGCCCGTCATCGCGACGAGATGACCCAGCGCCTGGTGCTCGCGGATCAGCCGCAGCTTGTCCTCGGGCGTCGCTTCGGCGAGGTAGTCGTCGACGCCGGCTTCCGCCGCGATCGCGGCCGCGGTGAGCCGGTTGTCGCCGGTGATCATCACGGTCTTCACGCCGACCTTGCGCAGCTCGGCGAAGCGCGCGGCGATCCCGTGCTTGACGATGTCCTTCAGCTCGATCGCGCCGAGCACGCGGGCGCCGTCGGCCACGACGAGCGGCGTGCCGCCGCGCCGCGCGATCTCGTTGACGGCCGTCTCGACCGCCTGCGGAAACGCGCCGCCGAGCGCATCGACGTGCGCCCGGATCGCGGAGGCCGCGCCCTTGCGCACCTGCCGCTCGCCGATGTCGAGGCCGCTCATCCGCGTGCGCGCGCTGAACGGCACGGCTACGCCGCCGTCGATCGACGCGCCGCCCAGCGAGAAACGCTGCTTCGCGAGCGCGACGATCGAACGGCCCTCGGGCGTCTCGTCGGCCAGCGACGACAGCTGCGCGGCCTCGGCCAGCACGCGCTCGTCCACGCCCGGCGCCGGCCGGAACTGCACGGCCTCGCGGTTGCCGAGCGTAATCGTACCGGTCTTGTCGAGCAACAGCACGTCGACGTCGCCGGCCGCCTCGATCGCGCGGCCCGAGGTCGCGAGCACGTTCGCGCGCATCATGCGGCTCATCCCCGCGATGCCGATCGCCGACAGCAGCGCGCCGATCGTCGTCGGGATCAGGCACACGAGCAGCGCGATCAGCACGGTGAGGCTCACGGCCGAACCCGACGCGTTCAGCAGCACGCTGAACTGCGAGAACGGCAGCAGCGTCACGCACACGAGCAGGAAGATGATGGTCAGCGCAACCAGCAGGATCGTCAGCGCGATCTCGTTCGGCGTCTTGCCGCGCTTCGCGCCTTCGACCATCGCGATCATCCGGTCGAGGAACGCCTCGCCCGGCTGCGCGGTGATCTTCACGACGATCCAGTCGGACAGCACGCGCGTGCCGCCCGTCACCGACGAGAAATCGCCGCCCGACTCGCGGATCACCGGCGCGGATTCGCCGGTGATCGCCGATTCGTCGACCGACGCGACGCCGTCGATCACCTCGCCGTCGGCGGGAATCGTGTCGCCGGCCTCGACCAGCACGATGCTGCCGGCCACGAGTTCGTCGCTCGGCACGCGATGGCTGGTGCTGCCGTACTGCTTCGGCTCGTCGAGCACCTTCGCGTACACGCGCTTGCGCGCCGCGCGCAGCGCGTCGGCCTGCGCCTTGCCGCGCCCTTCGGCCAGCGCCTCGGCCGCGTTCGCGAACAGCACGGTGAACCACAGCCAGCAGGCAACCGCGAAGATGAAGCCGGCCGGCGCGTCGGCGGCGCCGGTCAGCGCCTGCAGCCACAGCACGGTCGTGACGATGCTGCCGAGATAGACGACGAACATCACCGGGTTCTTCAACTGCACCTGCGGCGCGAGCTTGCGGAACGCCTCGCGCAGCACGGCCGTCCACCGCATCGGCGGCACGCCGCCGACCGGCAGGGCCGTCGGGTTGATCGGGGTTTCGATATGGGACATGAGTGACTCCGTGGTTCCTGCCGTTACCGCGCGCCGGCCGTCTGGCCGAACGCGCGATCGAGCGCGAGATTCAGGTCGAGCACGCGCACGCGCGGCTCGCCGAGCACGCCGAGCTGGCGCGGCGCGGCGATCCGGTCGACCAGCGCCGCGACCTTCCCGGCCTCGACGCCGCGCGCCCGCGCGACCCGCGCCGCCTGCAGCCGCGCGTTCGCGACCGAGATCTCCGGATCGAGCCCCGACGCGGACGCGGTGACGGCATCCGCCGGCACCGGCGTGCCGTCGGCCAGCGCGTTCTCCTGCCGGTACGCGCGCACGCGCCCGGCGATATCGGCGAGCAGCTTCTTGCTGGTCGCCCCCTGGTTGCTCGCGCCGCTGCCCGCCGCGTTGTACGGCTGGTCGACCGTCTTCGACGGATCGGCCGGATCGGTGCCGGTCGTCGCGCTCGGCCGCGCATGGAAATAGCCGGCGTGCGTGAAGAGTTGCCCGATCACCGCCGAGCCGACGGTCTTGCCGTTGCGCTCGACGAGACTGCCGCGCGCCTGCGACGGGAACAGCAGGTTCGCGACGCCCGTGGTGGCCAGCGGATACGCGAGGCCCGTGACGAGCATGAACAGCACCGACGATGCGATCACGGGCCGCACGAGGCCGCGCGTCGCCGCGCCGAACGAGGAACCGGGTGCCGACGCGGCGACGGCCGCGGCCTGGCGATTGCGTTCAATCATGATGTTTCCCTCAGAACAGTTGGCCGCCCGACATCAGCAGGTGCTCGACGACCGGGCCGAGCGCGAGCGCGGGCAGGAACGTGAGGCCGCCGACGACCAGGATCACGAAGATCAGCAGGCCGGCGAACAGGCCCGTCGACGTCGACAGCGTGCCCGCGCTTTCCGGCACGCGTTTCTTCGCGGCGAGGCTGCCTGCCACGGCGAGCATCGGCAGCAGCGTCAGGTAGCGGCCGATCAGCATCGCGAAGCCGATCGTCGTGTTGAAGAACGGCGTGTTCGCATTGAGGCCCGCGAACGCGGAACCGTTGTTGGCCGTGCCCGACGTGTACGCATACAGCACTTCGCTGAAGCCGTGCGGGCCGAGGTTCGCGAGACTGTCCATCGTCGAGTGCAGCATCGACGCCAGCGCGGTGAAGCCGAGGATGCTGAACGGATGGGCGAGCACCGCGAGCATCACGAGCTTCATCTCGCGCGCCTCGATCTTCTTGCCGAGGAATTCCGGCGTGCGCCCGATCATCATCCCGACCAGGAACACCGCGAGGATCGCGAACGTGAACAGGTTGATCAACCCGACGCCGTCGCCGCCGAACACGTTGTTCAGCATCATCTGCGCGATCGGCACGAGCCCGCCGAGCGGCGTCAGCGAATCGTGCATCGCGTCGACCGACCCGGTGGTCGCGGCCGTCGTGACGGTGGCGAACAGGCTCGTCTGCGCGATGCCGAAGCGCATCTCCTTGCCTTCCATGTTGCCGCCCGGCTGCACGGCGCTCATCTGCTGGTCGACGCCGAGGCCGGACAGGAGCGGGTTGCCGTGCTGCTCCGCCGAATAGATCACGGCCAGGAAGCCGACGAACATCACGACGAACGCGCCGAGGATCACCCAGCCCTGGCGGCGCCGGCCGATCATCGTGCCGAGCGTATAGGTCAGCGCGGACGGAATCAGCAGCATCGACAGCATGTGCAGCGTGTTGGTGAGCGGCGTCGGGTTTTCGAACGGATGCGCGGCGTTCATGCTGAAGAACCCGCCGCCGTTCGTCCCGATATGCTTGATCGATTCGAGACTCGCGACCGGCCCCATCACGATCTGCTGGCGCGCGCCTTCGAGCGTGGTCGCCCATGCATCGGACGCGAGCGTCTGCGGCATGCCCTGCCACACGTACACGAGCGCCATCGCGAAGCTGAGCGGCAGCAGCACGCGATAGGTCACGCGCGTGAAATCGACCCAGTAGTTGCCGATGTCGGCCGCGCTCTTGCGGCTCAGCCCGCGGATGAAGCCGCCCGCGGCCGCGACGCCGGTGGCCGCGCTGACCACCATCAGGAACGTGATGACGGCCATCTGCGAGAAGTTCGACAGGCTGCTTTCGCCCGCGTACGCCTGCCAGTTGGTGTTCGTGATGAACGACGCGGCCGTGTTGAACGCGAGATCCGGGCTTTGCGCGGCACGCTGCAGCGCATCGAACGGCAGCGCGTCCTGGATGCGCAGCAGCAGGTAGCCGAGCAGCATCATCCCGGCATTGCTGAGCAGCAGCACCATGCCGTAGCGCTGCCACGACATCGCTTCGTCGGGATTCACGCCGAGCAGCGCGTAGGTGCGGCGTTCGACCCACGCATGGCGCGGGCTCGTGAAGGCGTGCGCGAGCCATTTCCCGACGACGGGCACCAGCGCCAGCATGATCGCGAGGACGATCGCGAATTGAATGAGATTATTGAACATGTCGACACCCGCTCAGATCCGGTCGAGGCCGGCGATGAAACCGGCCGTCAAGGCAAAGAACGCGAGCGTGAACAGAATGAAAAGCAGATCGCTCATGACACTCACCGATATTTTTTTGAATTCCCGTTGAATCGCACCGATCAATACCGCTCGGGCTTGATCAACGCATGAAACAGATAGGCGAAGAGCGCGAGCGATAACGCGCCGGTGATCCACAACATGGCTTTCCCCTTTATTCGTATGCGCGGCAGTGCCGCGCGATCGTCGGCGCATCGGGGCCTTGCCGCATCGGCACGGCCCCGGATGACGCCCCCCGTGCACATCTGGCGAACGGGCTGCGACAGTGTAGAAATCCGCGTATCAAAGCGGTGTTCAATTTCTTTACGGGGAATAAAAAAGCTGTAAAGACGCAAGCCGGACCGGACGGCGTTTTTATGCGTTCTTTTCAAACGATCGGCGAGTCTATACACCGTATCGTTATCGCAATTCCTAGAATGGCGGCATGTTCCAAGACGAGATCTCCGCGGTGCGGAGCACGATGCGACCCGGGGATGCCAGCATGAAACCGACCAGAACCGAATCCGCCGCTTCACGCGATCTGCCGCCCGTTCGTTCGCGACGCCGGCACGGCGCCGACGAGCTCGTGCTGCTGTCGATCCACGTGGAATCGGACAATCTCGCCGTCGTGCGGCGCCGGCTGCACCAGGCCGTCGGCGCGGCGCTCAATTTCTATACGGCCGCGATCGACAGCCGCACCGGGCGCGCCTGCATCGAGCTCGAGGTCGCACGGTCGCAGGCGTCGCCGGCGATCCTGTCGATCCTCCGCCTGCTGCCGGCCGCCGAGTTCGGCACGATCCGCCTGCTCCAGCACTAGCCGGCATCCGCCGCCGCGGCGCGCGCGACACGCGCCGCGCGGCCATCCCCCTTTCATCGATCCGAACGCGCGCGGCCGGCGCGAACGGGTGCGGTTCCTCGCGAGCCGCGCCCGTTCGCGCCGACGCGCGACGGATCGTCGTTCCCGTCGCTACGGGCCTTTCCAGGAAGCACACACAATGAAAAAAGCAGTCGTCGGTACCCTCTCCCTCGCGTTCTTCGGCGCCGCCGCGCATGCGCAAAGCAGCGTCACGCTCTACGGGATGCTCGACGCGGGTATCGCCTATACGAACAACCAGTCGGGCAAGAGCCTGTGGCAGCAAGGCAGCGGCCTGCTGTCGAACACGGTCTTCGGCCTGAGCGGCAACGAGGATCTCGGCGGCGGCCTGCATGCGCTGTTCCGCCTCGAAAACGGCTTCAACCTGAACAACGGCACGCAGTCCTACCGGAACACGATGTTCGGCCGCCGCGCCTACGTCGGCCTGCAGAGCGACCGCTACGGCGCGCTCACGCTCGGCCGGCAATACGACGCCGTGGTCGACTACCTCGGCCCGCTCGCGATGGCGAACAACGGCGACGGCAACAACCTCGCGTCGCATCCGTTCGACAACGACAACATCGACGATTCGTTCTACATCGACAACGCGGTGAAGTACACGAGCCCGACGCTCGCCGGCTGGCAGTTCGGCGGCCTGTACGGGTTCAGCAACGCGGCCGGCGGCTTCGCGACCAACCGCGCGTACAGCGCGGGCGTGTCGTACGCGAACGGGCCGGTCAACCTCGGCGCCGCGTACCTGCAGCTCAATCGCGGCGGGCTGACGGCCGGCGGCGCGCTGTCGACCAACGACGGGGCGAACTTCCCGGCCGTACGCCAGCGCGTGATGGGCGCGGGCGGCAGCTATGCGTTCGACCGGCTGACGGTCGGCGCGCTGTGGACGCATTCGATGTTCGACGAAACGGCCGCCTCGTCGCTGCCGGGTGCGCTGAACGCGCTGCGTTTCGACAACTACGAGGTCAACGCGCGCTACACGCTGACGCCGGCCGTCTCGTTCTCGGGCGCCTACACGTTCACCAACGGGCGCTACGACGACGCAACCGGCAGCCACCGGCCGAAATGGCACCAGGTGACGCTGATGGCCGACTACGCGCTGAGCAAGCGCACCGACGTGTATACGGAAGCCGTGTACCAGCATCAATTCGGCGTGCCGTCGGGCGCGACGCTCGGGTTCGCGAACGTCACGGGGCTCGCCGCTTCGTCGACCAACACGCAGGTGGTCGCGACGGTCGGCATCCGGCATCGCTTCTGAGCGCGCGCGGATCGTCACGGGCCGGCCGCTCTGTGCAACCCCGCATGGACGCGGGCCGGCCGAACGGGGATCATGCGGGGAATCCGGGCCCGTGCGCCCGCGAAACCGGTACACTCGGCGCCGGGCGCGCACCGGATCGGCATTCGGCGGCGGGCCGCCGCCGACTCTGGAACCGTGACCCCATGACCACACCGATCTATCAGGAAATCAAGGACTTCATCCTCGCGCGCATTCATGCCGGCGAGTGGGCGGAAGGCGACCAGGTGCCGTCGGAGAACGAACTCGCGCGCGAATTCAACGTCGCGCGCATGACCGTCAACCGCGCGCTGCGCGAGCTGACCGCCGAGCAGGTGCTCACGCGCACGCGCGGCTCGGGCACGTATGTCGCGTCGCCGAAGTACGAATCGACGCTCGTCGCGATCCGCAGCATCTCCGACGAAGTCGCCGCGCGCGGCCACGGCTATCGCGCGCAGGTGCTGCAGGTCGGCGCGACCGTCGCCGATGCGAAGCTCGCCGACGAACTGCGGATCGACAACGGCAGCCCGATCTTTCATTCGCGCGTGCTGCACTTCGAGAACGACACGCCCGTGCAGCTCGAGGAACGCTGGGTCAATCCGGCATGCGCGCCCGAATACGCGCTGCAGGATTTCACGGCGACGACGCCGAACCAGTACCTGACGCGCGTCGCGCCGCTGCAGCGCGTCGAATACCGGATCGAGGCCGCGCTGCCCGATACCGAGACGCGCCGCCATCTGACGATGGACGACCGCGAGCCCTGCCTGCTGCTGCATCGGCGCACGTGGTCGCAAGGGATGGTCGCGTCGGTCGCCAATCTCTGGCACCCGGGCAGCCGTTACCGGTTCACCGGGCATTTCTGATGCCGGCGCGCGCCTCGCGCGCGGCCGCTCTTGTCGCTCGATCGCGCTGACGGCCCGCGTCAAGCCGTCCTCCTGCGCGATACGCGCGCCGGGTTCGATTGCGTGCGCCCGCGTCTCGCCACGGTCGGCACATGCGATGGCCCGCGGCAGCGCCGGGCGCGGCGCGCCCGGATCACGCGCCGGATTCGCCGGATTCGCCGGGTACGGCGCGGCAAGCGCCGCGCCCCGGTTTTTGCGGCAAACATACGCACCGGATGCCAAATTCCCCGCGCAGCAGTATGCTGATGTCGTACGGCTGCGCACGGTGCGTCGGGCGACCCCGTCGTTCGCACGTTCTCGCGCCGCCGTCGCGACCGCAATCATGCGTTGCAAGGAGGGTTGTGATGGCTACCACGCATCAGCACTTCCACCTCGAACTGCGGCACGCCACCGTGCCGACCTACTTCATCAGCTACCTGTTTCCCGCCTTGCTGTTCGTCTACGAACTGCTGCGCGTCGGCCAGTGGATCCGCGATCACGGGATGCAATTCGCCGCGTTCAAGCAGATGGGTTACGAGTACCTGCTGATGCTGCTGTTCGTCGGGCTGCAGATCGTCGTCGAGGCGATCTTCCTGCTCGGCGCCGCGATGCGCCGCGACAATCGCGATTTCGAGCACCGGCTGCCGAACGTGATCCTCGGCATCGGCTGCTCGATCGCGCTGCTCGCGATCGACCTCGCGATCCAGCTCGCGTTCTGACGGCCGGCGGGCGCACGCCCGCCGGTTGCAGGGGCGCTCACGCGAGCGCGTCGCGCAGCAACGCCGCCACGGCGGCCAGTACATCGTCCGTGCGCTCGCGGTGCGGCATGTGCCCGCACGCGCCGAGCAGCAGGTACGACGCCGGCCCCGCGACGCGCGCGGCGATCCGCTTCGGATGCACGTCGGACCCGTATTCGTCGTCTTCGCCGTGAATCGCGAGCGTCGCGCATCGCACGCGCGGCAGGTCGTCGTCGAGGCTCCAGCCGGCAAACGCCGGCGACAGCCACGTGTCGACCCACGCGCGCAGCACCCATTCGGCCTTGTCGCCGTGATAGCGCGCGAGCCGGTCGAGCTGGCCCGGTTCGTCGAACTGCCGCTGCGCGTCGCGAATGCCGGCCAGCGTGCGATCCTCGGCGAACGCCTGCGCGGCGACCGTCACGAGCGCCCGGCAACGCTCCGGATGCGCGGCGGCGCAGCCCACCGCCATCCCGCCGCCGACGCTGTGGCCGAACGCGACGAACGCGTCGACGCCGAGTGCGTCGAGCAGCGTCGCGAACGCCTGACCGGCCTCGTCGCGCACGAACGTCGCGGCGAGCGCGCCGGGATGACGATCCGAGCGGCCGAAGCCGAGGCGGTCGTACGCGATCACGTCGCGCTGCGCGGCACGCGCGAGCTGTTCGGGAAAGTCGCGCCATAGTTCGACACAGCCGAGCGAATCGTGCAGCAACACGATCGGTGCGGCCGGTTCAGGCGCGGCTTGCTCTGGCGCCCCCGCCTGCCCCTGCGCGGGACGCACGCGCCAGCGTTTCGCAAAGAGGCGCCCTTGCGGCGTCTCGACGGTCGTCTCCTCGGTCACGATATCGGTCATCTGTCTGTCGTCTGCATGAAAACGGCCGCACCCGGGCGGCGGCGCAGCCCGCATGGTGTCCCGCGCCCGCGCGCGGCGTCAAGCAAGCCCCCACCGCCCGCGCGCTCATTCGGGCTGCGGCGGCAGGTACTCCATCTGCGCTTCGTCGTACAGCCGGTAGATCAGCGCCTGCATCGCGCGAATGTCCTCCGATTCGTCGAGCATCCGCATGCTCATGATGATCGGCGACACGAGGTTCGGATCGTCGAGCGGCTTGTAGCTGATGTCGTCGCGCTTGAGCCCGTACACGCTGTGCGGCACGACCGACACGCCCTCGCCCATCGCGACGAGGCCGAGCGCGATCTGCAGCTCGCGCGTCTCGTAGATCCGCCGCGGCTGCAGCGCGCGATCGTGAAAGGCCGCGAGCACCTGGTCGGCATAGCTCGGGCGCGGCGCCTGCGGAAAGATGATCAGCGTGTCGTTCACGAGATCGTGCAGCGACAGCACCGGCTTCGCGCTGTCGAGCGCATGGCCGACCGGCAGCGCGACGATCATCCGCTCCTCGCGCAGCACGACGCGCCGCACGCTCGGATCCTCGTGGCGGATGCGCCCGAACCCGACGTCGATGCGCCCTTCCTTCAGCGCCCGGATCTGGTCCATCGTCGACATCTCGTGCAGGCTCAGCTCGACGGCCGGATACTCGCCGCGAAAACGCCGGATGATCTTCGGCAGCATCCCGTACAGCGTCGAGCCGACGAAGCCGACCGACATGCTGCGCTCGATCTTGCCGACCCGCTTCGTCATCGATTCGAGCTCGGTGGCCTGCGCGAGCAGCTGCACCGCGTGCGAATAGAAGAAGCGCCCCGCGTCGGTCAGCTTCAGCGGCCGCGCGGTGCGCTCGAACAGCGGCACGCCGAGCGCTTCCTCGAGCTGCTGGATCTGCCGGCTCAGCGGCGGCTGCGCGATATGCAGCCGTTCCGCCGCCCGCGTGAAATTCCGCTCCTCGGCAACCGCGACGAAGTAGCGGAGGTGTCTCAACTCCATTATTAAACCCTCCCGGACAGCGGGCCCGGCGCGCAACCGCGGCCGGACGATGCCGTCACGATACCGCAGGCGGCGCAGGCCGCGCCGCGCGGCCCCGCGCCGCCCAAAGCAAAACGGGAAGCCCGCGGGCTTCCCGTTGCCTCATCGGCGCCGCCGCGCGGCGGCGTCGCGCCCGCCCGTCACACCTCGGTCGCGTAGAGCGCGTCGCGCTGCGCATCGCTCAGCGTGTCGAGCGGCACGTCCGGCAGCCGGTAGCAGATCATCGTGCCGTACAGCTCGGCGAGGCAGTTGCTGCCGGCATCGAGCGCGTAGCCGTCCTCGCCGTCCGGCGCCGGCGGATACACTTCGCGCCACGCGTTGATCGCGGCTTCGATTCGCACGATGGAAACGGGTCCGGCCTTCCGCTCGGCGGGTGATGCGCTCATGGATTCCTCTGGGTTGCGCGCTCCGCGGGCCGTACCGGCCCGCACGGAACGATGAAAACGCCGGACGCCGCCGGCCGCCGCGCACCGCGCGCGCCGGATGCCGATCCGCGCCGCCCGTCTCGCGCCGGCCGGGCCATGGCCCGGCTGGGTCGGGCAATATAACCGGCTTTGACCCCGTGCAGGCAAAAGCCGGGCAAAAAAAACGGGAAGCCCGCGGCTTCCCGTTTCATCGTACGACGCATACGCGCATGGCGCGCCCGCGTCAGCCCGCGGTCTCGCGGTTCGCCACCGGCTCCCGCTGCGCGCCGCGGCTCGCGGCGATCCACGGCGCGATCTCCATGTCTTCGTAGCGCACGAAACGGCTCTTCTTCAGGAACCGGAAGCCGAGCCACACGACGAGGAACAGCGGGATGCCGACATAGGTCGCGGCGACGCCCGCCCAGTCGATCCGGTTCGCGAGGAACGCCTGATAGTCCTGCCCGAGCGCGATCACGAGGCACAGCACGAACGCGAACAGCGGGCCGAACGGGAACCACTTCGACTGGTACGGCAGCTGGTCGAGCCGGTAGCCCTGCTTCACGTACCCCTTGCGGAACCGGTAGTGGCTGACCGCGATGCCGAGCCACGCGATGAAGCCCGTCATCCCCGACGTGTTCAGCAGCCACAGGTATACGGTCTTGTCGCCGTACAGCGACGTGAAGAAGCACAGCGCGCCCACGGCCGTCGTCGCGTACAGCGCGTTGCGCGGCACGCCGCCGCGCGACAGCTTCGCGAAGATCCTCGGCGCGCGGCCTTCGGTCGCGAGGTTGTAGAGCATCCGCGTGGACGCGTACATGCCCGAGTTGCCGGCCGACAGTACGGCCGTCAGGATCACCGCGTTCATCACGCCGGCCGCGAACGCGAGGCCCGCGTGACGGAATACGAGCGTAAACGGGCTCACGCCGATGTCGGTCACGTCCGTCTTCAGCAGGTTCGGGTCGGTATAGGGAATCAGCACGCCGATCACGAAGATCGCGAACACGTAGAACAGCAGGATGCGCCAGAACACCTGGCGCACCGCGCGCGGGATCGTCGTGCGCGGGTTTTCCGATTCGCCGGCCGCGACGCCGATCAGCTCGGTGCCCTGGAACGAGAAGCCCGCGATCATCGCCACGCCCATCAACGCCGGCAGGCCGCCCGCGAACGGCGCATCGCCGATCGTCAGGTTGCCCCAGCCGTTGGCCGGCGCGCCCTTCAGAATGCCGAAGATCATCAGCAGGCCGACGCCGATGAACGCGACCACGGTGACGACCTTGATCAGCGCGAACCAGTATTCGGCTTCGCCGAAGCCGCGCACGGTCAGCGCGTTGAGCAGGAACATCACGGCGAGGAACGCCGCGCTCCACCACACGCCCGGCACGTCCGGAAACCAGTAATGCATCACGAGCTGCGCGGCGACGAGCTCGACCGCGATCGTCACGGCCCAGTTGTACCAGTAGTTCCAGCCGAGCGCGAAACCGAAGCCTTCGTCCACGTATTTCGCGCCGTAGGTCGCGAACGAGCCCGACACGGGCATGAACGCGGCCATCTCGCCCAGGCTCGTCATCAGGAAATAGACCATCAGGCCGATCAGCATGTAAGCGACCATCGCGCCGCCGGGGCCGGCCTGCGAGATCGACGCGCCGGACGCGACGAACAGGCCCGTGCCGATCGAGCCGCCGATGGCGATCATCGTCAGGTGGCGCGCCTTCAGCGCGCGATGAAGCTTGGGAGGGTTCGCGGACGAACCGGGTTGGTCGGAGTTCGGGAGTGCGGACATAAACGAGACGAACGTTGAGCGGGCCGGCATCCGTAGCCGGCGCATGCGGAATCGGAGCGCGGCGCGCGTCCTGCAATGCATTCGATGCGGCCCCGATACGCGTTGCGCGACGGGCGCCTGCGGCGAAGCGCGGATTCTACCTGATTCGGCGCGGGGGCAACTCGGGCTGGCGTCGCCCGTCGCCGCGGCGCAGCGTTCGCAGAATCAACGCGTTGGCCGCGCCGCGCCCGGCCGCGGCCGTGACCGTGGCCGCCCGGCGGCGCAAAAACCCGCGCGGGCGGAGCGATCGCGCGGGTTTCCGATCCGCGCGCCGCACGGGCGCTTGCGCCCGTCCGGTCGAAAGTCGCACCGGGCCGCAAAATCGCCGGATAATCGCGCCATTATTCCGACAAAATCACCGATATCGATAATTGATTCAAATCAAATCGTTCGTGCACTTAACGGTAATGATACGTAACAGTTTCGAATCACCGGTTCGCATGCATGTTTTGCATGCACAAGCGAATTTCGGAAATTCGCGAGATAATGCGACCCAATTCGAAATAATCAGCGCGCAGACCCGTCAACGATGCGCGCATTCGCCTCCCGCCGCTCCCGAGGATGACGTCACTCCCGCTGCCCGCCACGCTGCGCCGCCATACCGCGTCGATCGTGGCACGCATTCTGTCGCCCCGCGGCGTGCTCGTCGCGGGGATCGTACTGCTGATGTTCAGCTGGGGGCTCTCCACGTCGCTTCTGATCGAGGCACGCCGCGACTCGTATGAACATGCGGTCGAAAACGCGCGCAACCTGATGCTGCTGATCGAGCGCGATATCGCACGCAATATCGAGCTCTACGATCTGTCGCTGCAAAACGTCGTCGACGGCATCGCCGATCCCGAACTGATGAGCCTGCCGCCGCGCCAGCGCCACCGGCTGTTGTTCGACCGCGCGGCGACCGGCGAGTATCTCGGGTCGATCTTCGTGATGGACGCGCACGGCAACATCGTGATCGATTCGAGCGTGTCGCCCGCGCGGCAGGGCAATTTCGCCGATCGCGACTACTTCGCCGTGCACCGCGACGGCCTCGTGCACGGCCTCTACATCAGCCGGCCGTATGCGGCCCGACTGCGCGGCGGCGCGCTGACGATCGCGCTGAGCCGCCGGATCAACCGGCCCGACGGCTCGTTCGGCGGCATCGTCGTCGGCACGCTCAGCGTCGACTACTTCCGCGCGCTGCTCGACGGCCTCGCGGTCGGCCGGCACGGCAGCGCGGCGATCGTCGAGGACAACGGCATGCTCGTGTCGCGCCTGCCGTACGATGCGCGCGTGGTCGGCCTCGACCTGCACGACGCGCCGCTGTTCATCGAGTCGAAGCGCAGCCCGGACGGCGCGCTGACCGGCACCGGCTCGATCGACGGCATCCGGCGCATCTATGTTTACAAGCATCTGGCCGGGCTGCCGCTGATCGTCGACGTCGCCCCCGCCGAGATCGACATCTATGCGTCGTGGCACCACCGGGCGATCTGGACCGTCGTGCTGATGTGCCTGTTTACCGGGTTCATCGCATGGGGTTCGCTGGCGCTGTCGCGCGAGCTGAAGCACCGGCAGATCGCCGAATCGAAGCTGTACCGGCTCGCGCATACCGATGCGCTGACGGGCCTGGACAACCGCGGCACGTTCGACACGGTGCTCGCGAAGGAGACGCAGCGCGCGGCGCGCAACGGCCGCCCGCTGTCGGTGCTGTTCGTCGACGTCGATCACTTCAAGGCGTTCAACGACGACTACGGCCACCCGGCCGGCGACGACGTGCTGCGCCGCGTCGCGCAATCCGCGTCGCGCTGCCTGCGCCGCGACAGCGATCACGTCGCGCGCTACGGCGGCGAGGAATTCGTCGTCACGCTGCCGGACACCGACGCGAAAGGCGCCGCGATCGTCGCCGAAGCGATCCGGCGCGCGATCGCCGGGCTCGCGATCGATCATGCGAAGAGCCCGTACCGGCGCGTCACCGTCAGCATCGGCAGGGCGACGGACGCCGACGGACGCATGAGCGCCGCGACGCTGGTGCGGCGCGCCGACGAGGCGCTGTACCGCGCGAAGACCGGCGGCCGCAACCGCGTGTGCGACGCCGTGACGAGCACGGCCGACGTCTGACGGCTGACGCCTGACGCTGCCGCGACGCGACGCCGCACGGGCCGCCGGCCCGGCGCGAACGCCCGCGCCGTGGACAGCCCGCGCGCGTTCGGCTAGCGTTATGGCTGCTGCTGCGCATGCGGCGCGGCGCCGGCCCGCGCGGGCCGCCCTGCGTGCTCCGGCCACCCCTGCTCCGTCATGACCACCCCGCTCCCCGCCCGGCTGCCGCCGCTCCTGCGCAACGCGCTCCGCCCGCTGCTCGACCCGTACCGCCGCTACCGGCACGCGAAACTGATCCACGCGGCGCGCGTCGCGCTCGCGATTCTCGCGTCGATCGCGCTGTCCAGCGGCCTGAACGTGCCGCACGGCGAGTGGTCGACGATCACCGTGCTGATCGTCGTCGGCGGGCTGCAGCACCACGGCAACATCCGCAAGAAGGCGGCCGAGCGTGCGCTCGGCACCTCGATCGGCGCGCTCGCGGGGCTCGGGCTGATCCTGCTGTATTCCGTCGTGCACGCGCCGCTCGCGATCTATCTGCTGATGGCGATCGCCTGCGGCTTCTGCGCGTATCACGCGATCGGCAAGGCCGGCTACATCGCGCTGCTGTCGGCGATCACGATGGTGATCGTCGCCGGGCACGGCGACAACGAGATCGTCGACGGCCTGTGGCGCGCGGTGAACGTGCTGGCCGGCATCGCGATCGCGCTGGCGTTCTCGTTCGCGCTGCCGCTCTACGCCACCTACTCGTGGCGCTACAAGCTCGCCGACGCGCTGCGCGCGTGCGCGGCCGTGCATGCGCGGCTCGCCGGCGACCGCCCCGTGAGCGACGACGCGCACCTGAAGGACATGGCCGCGCTGAGCGCGCTGCTCGTGCAGCTGCGCTCGCTGATGCCGTCGGTGTCGAAGGAGTGCGAGACGTCGATGGCGCAGCTCGAGGCGATCCAGCGCAGCCTGCGCCTGTGCATCGGCTATCTGGAGATCCTGTCGGGCGCGCTGCCGGCCCGCGACGATCTCGCGGCCCGCGAATACATGCGGATCGGGATGAAGGGCGTCAACCGGCGCATCCGCGACACGCTGGTCGGCGCGAGCCGCGCGCTCAAGTCCGGCACGCCCGCCCGACTCGCGCCGCGCCGCCGGCCGGCCGATCCGCCGCACGACGCGCCGCCGCCGCAGTTGTCCGGGTACGTGTCGATCACGGCCAAGCTGGCCGGCGAAGTCGATCAGTTGCGCGAGAAGCTGCTCGATACCGCGCGGGCGTGGAATATCTGACGCGCACGGCATGGCGGGTCGCGCCGTCATTCTTTCATATTGCTTTCCGGTGAACGGGACGCGATCCCGGCTGCCGCCCTCGCGCGCGCCGACCGATCCCGCCCCGGAAAACCGGCCGGCCGCGCCGGTTTCCGCCGCCCTTTCGCGTCGATCCGCGCCGCGTTCGCCGCCCGGTCGATCGCCCGCCAGGCCCGTCGCGACGGGCCGCCGCGCGAAATTGCGCGAAAATCAACCCTTGCCCCAACCTCCCGGACAGCCGATACTCGCATATTCCGCGAAATACGATCCCACCGGCTTCAATCCACGGTAATTCCTATGAGCACGATTCTCGAAAGCCTCCCGACCGGCCAGAAGGTCGGTATCGCCTTCTCCGGCGGCCTGGACACCAGCGCCGCGCTGCACTGGATGAAACTCAAGGGCGCCGTCCCGTACGCATACACGGCGAACCTCGGCCAGCCCGACGAAGACGATTACGACGCGATCCCGAAACGCGCGATCGAATACGGCGCGGCCGGCGCCCGCCTGATCGACTGCCGCGCGCAGCTCGTCGCCGAAGGCATCGCGGCGCTGCAAAGCGGCGCATTCCACATCACGACGGCCGGCGTCACGTACTTCAACACGACGCCGATCGGCCGCGCCGTGACGGGCACGATGCTCGTCGCCGCGATGAAGGAAGACGGCGTCAACATCTGGGGCGACGGCAGCACGTACAAGGGCAACGACATCGAGCGCTTCTACCGCTACGGCCTGCTCGTGAACCCGGATCTGAAGATCTACAAGCCGTGGCTCGACCAGACGTTCATCGACGAGCTCGGCGGCCGCGCCGAAATGTCGGAATTCATGAACCAGGCCGGTTTCGCGTACAAGATGTCGGCCGAGAAGGCCTACTCGACCGATTCGAACCTGCTCGGCGCGACGCACGAGGCGAAGGATCTCGAAAGCCTCGAAAGCGGCATCAAGATCGTGAACCCGATCATGGGCGTCGCGTTCTGGCGCGACGACGTGAAGATCGCCGCGGAAGAAGTGACGGTGCGCTTCGAAGCCGGCCAGCCGGTCGCGCTGAACGGCGTGGAGTTCACGGACCCGGTCGAGCTGCTGCTGGAAGCGAACCGCATCGGCGGCCGCCACGGCCTCGGCATGAGCGACCAGATCGAGAACCGGATCATCGAGGCGAAGAGCCGCGGCATCTACGAAGCCCCGGGCCTCGCGCTGCTGTACATCGCGTACGAGCGTCTCGTCACCGGCATCCACAACGAAGACACGATCGAGCAGTACCGCGAGAACGGCCGCCGTCTCGGCCGCCTGCTGTACCAGGGCCGCTGGTTCGACCCGCAGGCGATCATGCTGCGCGAAACCGCACAGCGCTGGGTCGCGCGCGCGATCACCGGCGAAGTGAAGATCGAACTGCGCCGCGGCAACGACTACTCGATCCTGAGCACGAAGTCGCCGAACCTCACGTACCAGCCGGAACGCCTGTCGATGGAGAAGGTGGCATCGACGTTCTCGCCGCGCGACCGGATCGGCCAGCTGACGATGCGCAACCTCGACATCACCGATACGCGCGACAAGCTGCGCGTGTATTCGCAAGTCGGCCTGCTGACGCCGGGCGAAACATCGGCGCTGCCGCAGATCAAGGGCGACGACAAGTAAGTCGCCTCGTTCGACGCCGTGCCGCATCGCTCGATGCGGCACGGCGGGGCAGGCCGTGCGGGCGTATCCGCTTCGCGCACGCAGCCTGCCGCTCCCCCGCCTTTCCGCTTTCCCTCCCGCCGTCGCATCACGCCGCGTGACGCGCCAACGGCACTGCACCGCCGCGCCAGCCATGGCAAGCTGCGAGTCCTCCGGTTCCACCACCGCTCCATGACCACCCTGACCGTCATCCACCTGAACGGCCCGATCAACAGCGGCAAGACGACGATCGGTCGCGCGCTCGCACGCGTGCTGCCCGATGCGCGCTTCATCGACGGCGACGATCACGATGCGCCCGAAGACGCACCGTTCGACGTGCAGTGGGCGATCGCGCTCGAACGTCTCGTCACGCAGATCGCGAACGCGCGTGAGCGTCATCTGGTCGTCGCCTATCCGATCGGCGACACGGAATTCGAGCGGCTGCGCGCCGCCTGCGACGCCCGTGACGCGCGGTTGTTCGTCGTGACGCTCGCGCCGCCCGAAGCGATCGCGTCGTCGAATCGCGGCGCGCGCGCGCTGACGGACTGGGAGCGGAACCGAATCGCCGAGATGTATCGCGAAGGCTATGCGTCGCGGCCATTCAGCCAGATGGTGCTCGATACGTCCGATGCGACGCCCGACGCTTGTGCGGCCCGCATCGCGCAGCACGTCGCAGCGACGAAATCATGACGCCTGCGGCCGCGCCCGCACGCGCACTTCGCGCCGACAGACGAATCGTGCCTGCCTTGCCCCCGCAGCAAGGCGCGACGCTACTCCGATAGGAAAACGTTTACTCTTGCAGCACTTCTTGCTAGGATCGTTTCCGGCCGGTCTATCCAGACGCCTGGAAAGCCGACCGAAAGCTCCAGCATTTCTCGCTTTCCGCATAGTTCCATCCGCTGCCGAGTCACACCTGCTTTCTGTATTTTGGAGTGCTTTCTACGGGAACCCGATCTCATTTCGATGATCGCGCGCTCGAACAGGAAAACGTTATCCACAACGTGGCGCCCCGCCACGGACCATCAGAGAGACACCATGAAGAACAAGATCATCCCGTGCGTCGCCGCCGTTCTGTCCGTTGCGTGCCTGTCCGCCTGCGGCGGCGACGATCCGCTGGGCCCGGCCGCCGCCGCCCGCGCGCAAACCACCGCGATGGCGCTCAGCCAGTCGAACCCGCCCGGCTCCAACTTCAACCTTGCGCCGTTCACGCTGCAGTTGCCGACCGGCTCGTCCGGCAAGGTCGACACGGTGAGCGGTTCGTCGCTCGCCGGCGGCTACGTGAACCCCACCTACTTCTACACGGACGCCGGCGACGGCTCGATGGTGATGATGGACCCGACGCAGGGCTGGACGACGTCCGGCTCGCAGCATCCACGCACGGAGCTGCGCGAGAACGCGATCTGGCCGACCTCCGGCACGAACCGGCTGAACGCGACGGTGGCCGTCACGCAGGTGCCCGACCACACGACGATCGGCCAGATCTTCCAGGGCAGCGGCCCGAGCAAGCCGCTGTGCGAGCTGCAGTTCACGTCCGGCGGCGTCGTGCAGCTGCTGCTCGAAAGCACCAACCAGGGCGGCAAGTCGACGATCACGCCGATCACGACGGTCGGCGTCGGCCAGAAGTTCAGCTATGCGCTGAGCCTGAGCGGCACGACGATCACCGTCACGGCGAACGGCACGAGCAAGACCTTCACGATGGATTCGAGCTTCGACGGCGAGAGCTTCTACTTCAAGGCGGGCGACTACGACCAGACGGCCGTGTCCGGCACGCCGCTGACCACGCCCGGCACCGTCGTGAAGTTCTACGCGCTGACGCTGACGCACGGCTGAGCGCGCGGCGCGCCGCATGACGCCGGGCCGGTACGCGATGCGCGCCGGCCCGGCGGCGCGGCCTCGACGCCGCGCCTACGAGTGACGCCGCACGCCCGGCACGACGGCGTCCGTCGCCGCCTTCCGGCTCAGCATCAGCGTGACCACCGCCGACACCGCGAGCGTGCCGGCCACCACGTAGAGCCCCGCCGCATACCCGCCCGTCACATGCTTCAGCCAGCCGATCGCGAACGGCCCGACGAACCCGCCGAGATTGCCGATCGAGTTGATCATCGCGATGCCCGCGGCCGCGCCGGCGCCGGACAGGAACGCGCTCGGCATCGCCCAGAGCGGCGCCTTCGCGGCGCTGATCCCGATGTTGACGACGACCAGCGCGAGCACGGTCAGCAGCGCGGTGCTCGCCTGCCCCGCGAACACGAAGCCGATGCACGCGAGCACGCACGGGATCACGACGTGCCACGTGCGCTCGCCGCTGCGATCCGAATGGCGCGCCCACGCGATCATCGCGACGACGGCGGCCACGCTCGGGATGCCGGTGAGCAGGCCCGTCTGCAGCGCGGTGAAGCCGAACTGCCTGACCATCAGCGGCGCCCACAATCCGAGCGTATACAGCCCGGCCGACGTGCCGAAGTAGATCAGCGCGAGCGCCAGCACGCGCGGGTCGCGCAGCGCCTGCCACGCGCCGGCCGTATGCCCGGCATGCGTGTGGCGCAGCTCGGCCTCGGCCTTCAGCTTCGCGATCAGCCAGTCGCGCTCGTCCTGCCGCAGCCACGCGGCCTTCGACGGCGAATCGGTCAGGCGCCTCAGCACGACGAAGCCGAGCAGGACCGCCGGCAACGCCTCGACGATGTACAGCATCTGCCAGTCGGCGAGCCCGAACAGCGGCGGCATCTGCATGATCGCGCCCGACAGCGGCGAGCCGATCGCCGTCGAGATCGGCGCGGCCGCCATGAACCACGCGGCGGCCACCGCGCGCTGCTTCGCGGGAAACCACAGGCTCAGGTACAGGATGATGCCGGGGAAGAAGCCGGCTTCGGCCACGCCGAGCAGGAAGCGCAGCACGTAGAAGCTCGTCGGCCCCGTCGCGAACGCGGACACCGCCGACACGAGGCCCCACGTGATCATCACGCGCGCGATCCAGAGGCGCGCGCCGACCCGGTGAAGGATCAGGTTGGACGGCACTTCGAACAGGAAGTAGCCGATGAAGAACAGGCCGCCGCCGAAGCCGAACGCGGTCGGCGACAGGCCGATCGCCTTGTTCATCGTCATCGCGGCGAAGCCGACGTTGACGCGGTCGAGAAAACTGACGAAGTACAGCAGCATCACGAACGGGATGATGCGCCACATCAGTTTCCGCGCGACGCGGGTTTCGAGATCCGCTTGCATGTGTCTCCTCCTTCGAGGTCGAGCCGTGCTCTGTCTGTCAACACTCGCCGGCGCCGCCCGAAACGGGCGGACCGGCGCCCGGCTCGCGTCGGACGCGCGAGTCGCGGGCATCGAAACCGGGGAACGGCGAACGGGCGACGCGCGGCGGCCGGCTTCCGGTTGCGCGCACGCGCCGCCGCTGCGTCGCGGCGCGCGGGCGCATGCGCATCGTCGTGCCGATCGTCAGGCCGCGACCGCCGCGTGCGCGACGCGCTCGCAGACGGCCGCCGTCACCTGCGCGGTCGTCGCGCTGCCGCCGAGATCGCGCGTGTGCAGCGACGGGTCCGCCGTCACGGCCTCGATCGCGCGCATCACGCGCGCGGCCGCCTCCGTTTCGCCGAGATGCTCGAGCAGCATCACGACCGACCAGAACGTGCCGACCGGATTCGCGAGCCCCTTGCCCATGATGTCGAACGCGGAGCCGTGGATCGGCTCGAACATCGACGGATAACGGCGCTCGGGATCGAGGTTGCCGGTCGGCGCGATGCCGAGGCTGCCGGCGAGCGCGGCGGCGAGATCGCTGAGGATGTCCGCGTGCAGGTTGGTCGCGACGATCGTGTCGAGCGATGCCGGCCGGTTCACCATGCGGGCGGTCGCCGCGTCGACGAGCTCCTTGTCCCACGTCACGTCGGGGAATCCCTGCGCGACCTGCTTCGCGATCTCGTCCCACATCACCATCGCGTGCCGCTGCGCGTTGCTTTTCGTGATCACGGTCAGCAGCTTGCGCGGCCGCGACTGCGCGAGCCGGAACGCAAAGCGCATGATGCGTTCGACGCCGGCGCGCGTGAGGATCGACACGTCGGTCGCGGCCTCGATCGGATGGCCCTGGTGCACGCGGCCGCCGACGCCCGCGTATTCGCCCTCGGAGTTCTCGCGGACGATCACCCAGTTCAGGTCGTCCGGCCCGCAGCGCTTCAGCGGCGCGTCGATGCCGGGCAGGATGCGCGTCGGGCGCACGTTCGCGTACTGGTCGAAGCCCTGGCAGATCTTCAGGCGCAGCCCCCACAGCGTCACGTGATCGGGCACGTCGGGGTCGCCCGCCGAGCCGAACAGGATCGCGTCCTTGCCGCGCAGCGCGTCGAGGCCGTCGGCCGGCATCATCGCGCCGTGCGCACGGTAGTAATCGGCGCCCCAGTCGAAATCCTCGAACTCGAACGCGAAGCGGTCGCTGCCGCGCGCCAGCGCTTCCAGCACCTGCTTGCCGGCCGGCACCACTTCCTTGCCGATGCCGTCGCCGGGGATCGTTGCGATACGGTAGGTCTTCATGCGGACATCCTCGAATGATCGTGAGCGTGAACGCACTTTACCGAACCGGCGGTGTAGAAACCGGGGCTATACTCAAGGCATCTTTAACTTTAATTCACGAATCCCGTCATGACGGATACCGTGCAGCCGGGCGATCTCGGCTTCTTCTCGACGCTGGCCGCGTCGGGCAGCCTGAGCGCGGCGGCGCGCGAACTCGGCCTGACCGCGGCGGCCGTCAGCAAGCGGCTCACGCAGATGGAGCGGCGCGCGGGCGTGACGCTCGTCAACCGCACGACGCGGCGGATGATGCTGACGCCCGAGGGCGACGTGTATCTCGACTACGCACGCCGGATCCTCGATCAGATGGACGAGCTCGGCGAGTTGCTCGGCAGCGCGCAGCAGCGCCCGAAGGGGCTGCTGCGCGTGAACGCGACGCTCGGGTTCGGGCGCAGCCATGTCGGCCCCGCGATCTCGCGCTTCGTCGCGCGCTACCCGGAAGTGTCGGTGCAGTTGCAATTGTCGGTGATGCCGCCGCCGCTCACCGACGACGCGTTCGACGTGTGCGTCCGCTTCGGCGAGCCGCCCGATACGCGCGTCGTCGCGCGGCGGCTCGCGCCGAACCGCCGGCTGCTGTGCGCGGCGCCCGCGTACCTTGCGCGGCACGGCGTGCCCGGCACGCCGCACGACCTGACGCGGCACAACTGCATCGCCATCCGGCAGGGCGACGAGAGCTACGGCGTGTGGCGCCTGACGAGCGGGCGCGGCGCCGCGCGCCATACGGAGGCCGTACGGATCAACGGCCACCTGACGACGAACGACGGCGAGATCGCGGTGAAATGGGCGCTCGACGGGCACGGGATCCTGATGCGCGCGGAATGGGATCTGCGCGACTATCTCGCCGACGGCCGCCTGGTGGTCGTGCTGCCCGACCATGAAACGCCGGGCGCCGATATCTACGCGGTATATGCGCAGCGTCACCAGATGTCCGCGCGGATTCGCGCGTTCGTCGATTTTCTGGCGGATGAGTTGGGCGGTTGAAAAGGCTGCGGGAAGGCGACCGCCCGCGATGCAGCCGGCGGGGCGCGTCAGCCCGCCGTGGGATGCCGCACGATATCCCCGCCGATGCGGCACGCCGGTATTCCGGCGAATTCGTCCGGAAATCGCCGGAATATCGGCATCACGCCGCCCCCGTCAGGCCGCCTCCACCAGCTTGCTGTCGCGCTCGACCGCCGCCAGGGCCTGCGGCGCCGGCCGCGCCCCCGCCGTCACGCGCGCTTCGTGCGCCTGCGCGGCCTGCGCGAAACGCTCGGCGATCCAGTCGACGAACGCGCGCACGCCGGGCGACACATGCGGACGCTTCACGTAGACGGCCGACACCGCAACCGCCTCGGGCCGCCACTCCGGCAGCACTTCGCGCAACCGTCCGGCGTCGATCAGCGGCTGCGCGGCGATGCGCGTCGGCTGGACCAGCCCGACGCCGTGCACGCCGCACGCGAGATACGCCTGTTCGTCGTCCACGCCGACGATACTGCCGAGCCGGACCTTGCGCACGCCCCCGTCCACGACGAATTCCAGTTCGGCCGCGTGCTGGCCGGACACCAGCGCGCCGCCGACCGCGCGGTGCGCAGCGAGCGCGTCGAGCGTGCGCGGCACGCCGAAGCGGTCGAGATACGCGGGGCTCGCGCACGTCACGCGTTCGAGCGTGCCGAGACGGCGCGCGACGAGCGACGAATCGAGTAGCGCGCCGAGCCGGATGCTGCAGTCGATCGCGTCGCCGACACGCTCGCCCGCTCGCCCGGCCTCACTCAGCATCAGCACGAGATCGGGATGCCGCGCATGAAATTCATCCAGCGCCGGCAGCACGATCGCGGCCGCCGCCGACACCGGCAGCTCGACGCGCAGCGGCCCGCTCGGATGCCGCGCGGCGCCGCGAATGCTGGCCTCCAGCTCGTCGACGTCGGCCGTGATGCTCACGCAGCGCCGGTAATACGCGTCGCCTTCGGGCGTCGCCCGCAGCGCGCGCGTCGTGCGCACCAGCAACGGCGTGCCGAGCGCCGCTTCGAGCTCCTGCACGGTCCGCGTCGCGGTCGCGCGCGAAATGCCGAGCGCCTGCGCCGCGCGCGTGAAGCTGTTCATTTCGACGATGCGCGTGAAGATGCGCATCGTGCGGATCGGATTGTCCACCGGACACCTCTGCGTGGTAGCCGCAGGCACGGCGCGCATGCGCGCGCCGTGCCTGCGTGTCGACGTCGGCGACAGCCGCGCGGCCGGCGCGGCCGCCGGCTTACGCGTTCGCCGCCGCGAGGCCGCGCGCGGGCTCGGCGAGCAGCCGCTGCGCGAGCGCCAGCGCGTCGTCACGGTCGGCCGCCGCGTTCAGCGGGTAGCCCCAGACCTTCTCGAACGCATCCGAGAACGCGTCGAGCGCCACGCGCCGCGACGCGTCGGGCTCGATCGCGATCATCGCGGGGATCCACTCGCGCGACTGCGCGCGGTTGGCCTTGCTCCACTTCGCGAGCTGCTTGCGCAGTTCGTGATCGTCGGCGCCGCGATCGTCGCCGGACGGCGCGTCGTCGGTCAGCAGCACGAAGCGCTCGCGGCGCGCGAGCAACGCGTCGAGTTCGGCGAGCAGGCAAGCGGGATCGGTGGGCGCCGCACCGCTGTAACGCAACCAGACAAACGGGAATTCAGTCGTGACGATCTGCATGTCGGCCTCCAATTGAGAACAATTCTCATTTTATGAACCGACACCCGTCGCGTCATTTCTCGTCCCGGCCAACCTCTTTTTCAATCCGGCCAATCGCGTCCGACGGGCGGCGCGCACTGCAAGGTTCAGCGTTGCCGGTCGGTCAGGAACTGCGTCGGCGACTTGCCGGTCGCCTTGCGGAACATCGTCACGAAGCTGCTCGCGCTCTCGTAGCCGAGATCGATCGCGATCTGGTGCACGCGGCGCCCGGTCGTCAGCATCCGCAGCGACAGCGCGACGTGCAGCCGCCGGCGCCAGTCGCCGAGACTCATCCCGAGCTCCCTGGCCGCAAGCCGCGTCAGGCTGCGTTCGCTGATGCCCACCCGCCGCGCGAGCTCGGACAGCGGCGACTTGTCGGCCGGATCGTCGAGCAGGTGGTCGATCAGCTTGCGCAACCGGCGGTCGGACGGCATCGGCAGGTACAGATCCTCGACCGGCGCCGCGACGAGCTCGTCGAGCAGTGTCGCCATCAGCCGCCCCTGCGGCCCGTCGACGTCGTACAGGTTCGGGAAGCTCGCCGCCTTCAGCAGCAGCTCGCGCAACAGCGGCGACACGGACAGCGTGCAGCAGCGCGCGGGCAGGTCGAGCGCGGCGTCGGGCTCGACCAGCACCGCGTAGAACGTTGCGCCGGCCGAGCCGCGCGCCGCATGCGGAACGTCGCCCGGAATCCACACCGTGCATTGCGGCGGCGCGCTCCACACGCCGCCGTCGATCTCGCAATAGACGACGCCGCTCAGCGTGTACAGCAGTTGCGCCTGCGGATGGCTGTGCCGCTCCAGCCGCCATTCGGGCTCGACGACCGAGCCGCCGAACACGACGAGCGGCCGCGGCACGTGGAATACCTCGTCATCCGCTGCGGGATCGGTGGTCGGTGGAAGCTTGCGCATGAAACGGTCGACGATGGAAAAGGCCGGACGCCCTGCCGGGGCGTCCCTTCGTGCTTATACCAGAAAGGGGGCGGCGCGGCCGGTCGGTTCGCGGGCAGCAAAAGCAGACGCGTACCGAACCGAATACAATGCCCCGATCCCCCGCCGCCGCGCCCACCTGCCGGAGCCGCCATGTTCGACCTGACCACGCTGACCACCTTCACGGCCGTCGTCCTGGGCCTGTTCCTGATCCCCGGCCCCGCCGTGCTGCTCGTGCTGAGCCGCAGCGTGCAGGGCGGGCGCAAGACCGGCGTCCTGACCGGCCTCGGCGTCGCCAGCGGCGACTTCGTGCATATGCTGTTCGCGGCCGTCGGGCTGTCCGCGCTGCTGATGACCTCGGCGCTCGCGTTCAACGTCGTGAAGCTGGCGGGCGCCGCGTACCTGCTCTATCTCGGCGTGCGCGCGCTGCTGGAGAAGCCGTCCGATCCGTCGCTGCCGAACGTGCCGCCCGTCACGCCGCTCAAGGCATACCTGCAGGCCATTCCCGCCGAAGTGCTGAATCCGAAGACCGCGCTGTTCTTCCTCGCGTTCATGCCGCAGTTCGTGCATCCGGAGCGCGGCTCGACGTTCGTGCAGTTCGCGGTGCTCGGGCTGATCTTCGTCGTGCTCAGTTCGCTCTACACGACCCTGATCGCGTGCTCGGTCCGCCCGCTCGGCCGCATCGTGAAGCGGCTCACGTGGCTCACGCGCTGGCAGGGCAGGATCGTCGGCTCGATCTTCATCGCGCTCGGGCTGCGCGTGGCCGTGCAGCAGCGCTGACAAGGAGCAACCGGATGACATCCCCCGCAACGCCCGCAGGCGAAGCCCTCTATACCGATCCGCGCCTCGTCGCGGTCTACGACCTGTTCAACGCGGGCGATCGCGACTTTGCGTTCTACGCCGCCGAGATCGGCGACGCGCGGCAGCGCATCCTGGATCTCGGCTGCGGCACCGGCATCTTCGCGCGCCGGCTCGCGGCGGCCGGGCACGAGGTCGTCGCGATCGACCCGGCAGCGGCGATGATCGAGTACGCACGACGCCAGCCCGGCGCCGACGCGGTGCGCTGGCACGCGTGCGATCTGCAAGGCCTGCCGCCCGACGCACAGTTCGATGCGGTCGTGATGACCGGGCACGCATTCCAGTGCCTGCTGACCGACGACGACATCGACGCGACGTTGCGCGGCGTGCGGCGCGTGCTCGCCGACGGCGGCCGCTTCCTGTTCGAGACCCGCAATCCACGCGGCGCGCCGTGGCGGACATGGACGCCCGCGCATCCGGCCCGCAGCGTCGAATCGCTCGAATCCGGCGTGGTCGAACTCCAGCAGGCGGTGCGCGCGGTCGACGGCGCGCTCGTGACGTTCGACTCGCACTACCGCTTTCGTCGCGACGATACGCTGCTGACGCACGCCAGCCGGCTGCGCTTCATCGCGCAGCCCGAATTGCAGCGGCGCGTGGCCGCGGCCGGATTCGCATCGGCCGACTGGCGCGGCGACTGGCAGCGCGCGCCGTTCGACGAAGCGACCAGCGCGGAGATCATCGCGATCTGCCGCGCCTGAGTGCGCGCGGGCGCGCATACTCGCGCAAGCGCGCCGTCAGCCCGCCACCGGCAGCGTATCCACCGCATACGCATGCCGCAGCGTGCGGCCCAGCACCGGATCCTCCAGCTCGACCTCGAACCGCTCGGCCGGCCGGATACCGCCGATCGCGGCCAGCGTGCCGCACAGCATCGCGGTGCCGTCGGCAAAGCGGCCGTCGTGGCGCGCGAACTGCGCGAGCAGATCGTCCGGCGCACGCATCGCGGTCACGCCGCCTTCCTGATACAGCACGCGCTCGCCGCCGATCGTCGCGTACGCGCGCAGCACGAGCCGATCCCAGTGGCCGGCCACGTCGTCGAAGCGCCACAGCGTGTTCGCGCACGGCTTGCCGCACATCTGCTTCGACACGGTGATCCCGTAGGTCTCGACCTCGCGGTCGGTGTGGTCGGACGCGATGCCGACGAAGGTCTCGCCGCCGTCGCGCACCAGCACGAACTCCACTTCGCCGCTGCTCTGCCCGCCCGTGACCTGGATCGCGGGCGACGGGTCGAGGCGGTCGGCCGCGACGCGATAGAACACCGGCGTCGTCGCCGGACGCCTGACGCCGAGCGCTTCCAGCTCGCGGATGTGCCGCTCCATGGCGACCGTGTCGCGGCCGGTCCAGCCCGCGATCACGAGCGTGTCGATCGCGATCGCGCGCTCGGTGCGGCCGTCGCGACCGTCGATCGCGAATGTGATGGTTTTCATCGAATGCTCCTCGTCGCGGGCAGCGCGCGCGCAATGCGCCGCGCCCGCCGTGTGTCGTCGATCGGCCGGGCTCACGCCGGGTCGTAGTAGTGGATCTCCAGCAGCACGCAGCCGCCGTTCGACTTGAACGGGCCGTGCCAGGCGCCCGGCGGGCGCACCGCGTACGTGTAGCCCTTGAACGGCGTGCCGCCATTACCGTGCTCGTCGTTGCCGACGGTCAGGTCGCCCTCGACGAGAAACACTTCTTCCCAGTAGTCATGCACGAACGGCTTCCTGGTGTGCAGCCCGGCCGGCAGGCGCAGCAGGCGCGTGCGGCTGCCGCGCTTGCGCTCGGGGTCGAGCGCGCCGGACAGGATCAGCTCCTGCGCGCCGGATGCGGGGTCATAGCCTTCCGGCAGTTGCCAGTCGCGCTGCATGTCCAGCGTATGGAATTCGTCGTGAAGCTTGTTGATGGCCATCTGTCTCTCCTGGATGCGATAGCGGGTAAGGTGGGGGGCGCGTCCGCGCGTCAGGCGGCGCGCGGCGTCGACAGTTCCTGGTCGAGCGAATAGCTGCCGAGCATCGAATCGACGAGATGCGCGGCACGCTGCCAGTCGTAGGTGCGGTACGCATGCCCTTTCGTGACGAACGACGCGCCGGCGTAGAACAGTTCGTACTGGTTGTGGCGCGACGCGAATTCCGAGCCGACCGCGTCCCACGCGAGCTTGAAGAACTTCACGCGCTCTTCCGACGAGCACACGGGCGACTTCTGCGTCTTCTCGATGATGCGCAGCAGGTCGGGGTTCTCGAAATCGCGCACGCTGGAGGGCAGCATGATCATGCCGCCGCCGGCAAGCTCGCGCAGCGTGTTGAGCACCTTCGAATAGAGCTGCTGCGTCACCACCTGCGAGCCGTACAGCATGTTGCGGTCGGGCACGTAGAAGCCGTTGACGACGGTGCCCTTCGCCTCCATCCCGTAGACCCACGCCTCGACCATCGACGCTTCGGCCGCGAGCTGGCCCAGCGTTTCGCGCACCTGCGGGAACGCGTTCGTGCCGTTGACCTCGGAGATCTTCAGGCCGAGCCCGACAAGGAAGCGCAGCTTCGTCATCAGGCGCACCTGGCATTGGTAGTTCTGGTACACGTGCGCGGGCGTCGCATGAAACTGCTTCGCGCACATCGCCGTGTTGCCGGCAACGAAGATCCGCTCCCACGGCACCTTCACGTCGTCGAAATACAGCACCGCGTCGTTCTCGTCGAAGCGGCTCGACAGCGGGTTGTCGAACACCGACGTCGCGTTCTCCTCGTAGGACTTGCGCGACAGGATCTTCATGCCCTTCGCGTTCATCGGCACCGCGAACGACAGCGCGTACATCTCGTCGCCCTCGCGCAGCGGCTGGATGCAGCTGCAGAACACCTCGTTCGCCATGATGCCGCTCGTCGCGAGCATCTTCGCGCCGCGCACCGTGATGCCTTCGGCATCCTGGTCGACGATGCCGACCGCGAGGTACTTGTCCTCCTGCTCGTGCGCGGCCTTCGACTGGTTCGCCTGCGGGTTCACGATCACGTAGGTCAGGAACAGGTCGTTGTCGCGCGCATAACGGAAGTAGTCGCGCAGCGCGCCCGCCCGCGCCGGATCGTATTGCTCGAACACGTCGGCGCCCATGACCATCCCCGCCAGGCACGACGCGACGTGGTCGGGCGAGCGGCCCATGAAGCCGTAATGCAGCTCCGACCACGCTTCCAGCGCGGCACGACGCTCGACGAGTTCGTCATAGGAGGTCGGCAACTGCCAGATCCGGCTGACGCGGTTGCCCGAATCGGGCGACACGAACGTCATCTTCCCGACGTTCTCGTCGCGGGCCTGGTAGTCGTACAGGCTCGCATAGCTGCGGATCGAGTTGCGGAATGCCGCGTGCGCGGTCACGTCGCCGACCGGCTGGCCGTTCAGGTAGACCTGCCGCCCGTCGCGCAGCGACGCGATGTGCTGAGTCCCGTTCTTGATCATGATGTCCTCGTGGGTGGAGTGAAGCGTGGGTTGCATTCAGGCGGACGGCGCACACGGGCCGTCGAGCACGCGGTAGCGGCCGCCGAAGAAGATCAGCGGGCGCCCTTCGGAGCGCGCGCGGTGCCGCGTTACGCGGCCGACGAAAATCACGTGGTCGCCGCCGTCGTATTGCGCATAGGGTTCGCATTCGAACGTCGCGAGTGCATCCGGCAGCAGCACGGCGCCGTCGTCGTCGGTCGCGCCGGCACGCCAGCCCCACTTGTCGCCGTTCGCCTTCGCGAAGCAGTTCGACAGGTGCTGCTGCGTCTCGTCGAGCACGTTGACCGCGTAGCCGCCCGCGTCCGCCAGATCGCCGAGGCTCAGGCTGCGCCGGTCGACCGAGAACAGGATCAGCGGCGGATCGAGCGACACCGAATTGAACGACGCGACCGTGATGCCGATCGGCATCCCCTCCTTGCGGGGTGCGGTAATCACCGCGACGCCCGTCGCGAACATCGACAGCGCGGCGCGAAAGCGCCGCTGCTCGTCGGCGGCCGCGCCGGCTCCGCCATGGTTCTCGCTCATCTCGTCCTCCCTGGGTTGCATCGCCGGATTCCGCCACCGGAACCGGCCCAACAAAGCACCGTTATTTAGCTTTGTTATTTAGCTTTTATTAAATGTAAACACAAAGGCAGGTTCAAGCTGTCGTAAACCCTGACCTTGAAAGCTTTGTTTGAAAGACAACCCTACTGGCGGGATGGATGTTGCGCGGGGCCTCCGAATGTCCACGTACACTGCGGCTACCCTGTTCCCCGGGCTTTGCGCTCCGCGCGAGCGCCGCCATCCGGAGTCTTATCGATGCAATCCCGTCCGATCTACATGGACTACAGCGCGACGACGCCCGTCGATCCGCGCGTGGTCGAGAAAATGGTGCCGTTCCTGCACGAGCAGTTCGGCAATCCGGCCTCGCGCAGCCACAGCTACGGCTGGGACGCCGAGCAGGCCGTCGAGGAAGCGCGCGCACACGTCGCCGCGCTGCTCGGCGCCGACCCGCGCGAAATCGTCTGGACCTCCGGCGCGACCGAGGGCAACAACCTCGCGATCAAGGGCGCCGCGCACTTCTACCGCGGCAAGGGCCGGCATCTCGTCACGGTGAAGACCGAGCACAAGGCCGTGCTCGACCCGTGCCGCGAACTCGAACGCCAGGGCTTCGAGGTCACGTATCTCGACGTCCGCGAGGACGGCCTGCTCGATCCGGATGCGGTGCGGCAGGCGCTGCGCGCCGATACGATCCTGGTGTCGGTGATGCTCGCGAACAACGAAACGGGCGTGATCCAGCCGGTGGCCGAGATCGGCGCGCTGTGCCGCGCGCGCGGCATCGTGTTCCACTGCGACGCCGTACAGGCGGCCGGCAAGATTCCGGTCGACGTGAACGCGCTGAACGTCGACCTGCTGACGGTGACCGCGCACAAGGTGTACGGCCCGAAGGGGATCGGCGCGCTGTATGTGCGCCGCAAGCCGCGCGTGCGGATCGAAGCGCAGATGCACGGCGGCGGCCATGAACGCGGGATGCGCTCGGGCACGCTGCCGACGCACCAGATCGTCGGCATCGGCGAGGCGTTCCGGCTCGCGAAACAGGAAATGGAAGAGGAAAGCCGCCGCGTCGGCGCTTTGCGCGACCGGCTGCTGGCCGGCCTGTCGACGCTCGACGAGGTTTACGTGAACGGCGACCTCGCGCGCCGGATTCCGCACAACCTGAACGTCAGCTTCAATTTCGTCGAAGGCGAATCGCTGATCATGGGGATCAAGGGCGTCGCGGTATCGTCAGGCTCCGCGTGCACGTCGGCGTCGCTGGAGCCGTCGTACGTGCTGCGCGCGCTCGGCCGCAGCGACGAGCTCGCGCACAGCTCGATCCGCTTCACGCTCGGCCGCTTCACGACCGAGACCGAAATCGACAGCGTGATCGCGCAGGTGCGCGACACGGTCGGCAAGCTGCGCGAACTGAGCCCGCTGTGGGACATGCATCTCGAAGGGGTCGACCTGAATACGATCGAATGGGCCGCGCACTGAACCTGGCGGCCGCCGCGCGTCAGCCTTTTTCCCGGCGCGCGATCAGGTGCGAGAGGTCGAGCGTCGCGCGGTCGCCGTTGGCGACGAGGCGGTCGATCACCGAGCAGAGCGCCTTGAATTCGGTCTTCGTCACGCCCTCGAACAGCACGTTGTTGATGCGCTGCTGCGTGTCCGTGAGCGTCTTCAGCAGCTTCGAGCCGGCCGGCGTGACCGTGAGCCGCATCTTGCGCTTGTCGTCCGGGTCCGACCGCTTGTCGATCAGGCCGAGTTTCTTCAGCTTGCCGGTCTCGATCGTGACGAATGCGCCGCTCAGGTGCAGGTGATCGGCAAGGCGGTTGACGGTCACGACGTCGTCGTGCGACAGGTGGGAGACCGATACGAGCAGCGAATACTGGATGCCGGTGAGGCCCATCAACGAGCCGAAGCCGTCGCGCACCGACAGCAGGCGGGCCGCGAACGGCAGCAGCCCGTTGATCAGGTGACGGAATTCCGTGTCCGTGCCGTCGATCAGGCAGGCCGGGTTGGTAATGGTCAGAACGGACTCCTCTTGCTGCTTGGCCATGACTTCGACGCTCCGTACGGTCATGCGGATTTAGCTTTGAAACGAAATTATACGGCAAAGGCACATGCGCCCCTGGCCAGGCCCGGCCGGCGCGTGTGCCCCGATTTCCCGATACTGGAGGCTCGTCCATGCCCTTCCCGCTTCATCCCGCCCCGGTTCGCGCGCTGCTCGAATGCTATCTGCGCGCCAAGGACCTGAGCCGGCCCGCGCTGATCGCCGACTGCTTCGCGGCCGATGCCCAACTGAGCTTTTCGCTCGCGAACGACGATATCGATTTTCCGCCGCGCGTGACGGGCGCGGCCGCGATTGCACGCACGCTGGTAGAAGAATTCGGCGAACGGTTCGAGCGGTGCCGCACCTATTACGTTTGCACGGAACCCGACGTCGACCCGCACGGCGTCAGCGGGATGCCGTGGCTCGTCGTGATGCGGCAGAAGGACAACGGCGCGTTGCGGATCGGGCACGGCACGTACCGCTGGCAGTTCACGGGCGACGACGAAGGCGTCGCGCGGATTGCCGCGCTGCACATTCATATCGAACGGATGGATACGATCGACGATCCGGCGTCGACGAAACTCGATGCGCTGCACGCGGCGTTCGGATATCCGTGGCTGCCGCCGCACGCGTTTGCGCGCGGTCTGGCGGATGTCGCGTCCGCGCAGCCGGAATGGGCATTCCTGGCGCCGTTCCGGCAGGCGGCGGCAGCGGCGGCCGGTTGAAACACGGCCGGAGCGCGTCGCCGCATCACGTGCGGCCGAGGAGCCGACCGACCGTCATCACGCGCGGATCGTCGATCGTCAGATCCTCGCCGTAACAGGCAATCGTTGCCCGGTCGTCGAGCAATAGCGGAACCGAGACGCGCCCGAGCAGCGTGCGCTCGACCGCTTCGCCGAACGTGAATCCGCACAGATACACGCCGTCGACCACGCAATTGGTCGAGAACACACGGCCCTGCGCATCGGCATAAAACTCGGCGTACCCGAGATCGTCCTCGGCGAAGCCGATCATCGTCGTCCCGAGCGCCTGTTCCCGCGCGTCGATCTGGCGATCCTTGCGCGCCAGCGCATGAAATGCGAGCCCCATTCGCGCGCAGGTTTGCCCGTTGCCGGCAGCGCCCACGACCAGCCCGCCGAATTCGCGCAGGATGGCATCCCCCGGATGTTCGCCATTGCCGGATGACATGCGGCAACCGGAATCGCCACGCCAACCCGAATCGGCAAACAGCGATCTGACCGACGAAGGAATCACGACCACCACCACCCTCCTGAAATTTGCGCGCACGATACCGTACGCATGAGCCTGCACGTCCGACGCAGCGCACGCATCGTGCGCCCGTCACCGCAACGCGTCGAGCGCGCCCCTCACCCCCTCCCAGTCGAGCCCGAACCGCGCGAGATACTTGCGCAGCCGGTCCGCATCGTTCGGTTGCTTCTTGCTCTGCCGCGATACCGCGAACAGCGTGCGCCCGGCTTCCGACAGGCTTGCCGACGCGCCGCACACGTCGAGCACGCGTTCGAGCTGCGCGCGATCGAACAGGTCGAGTTCCTCGGCACGCGCGCCGAACACCGCGTCGACGCATGCGTCGGACGTGCCCGCGCCGCCCGGCGGCGACCACGTGTGCGTCAACCGTTCGACTTCCTGTTCGGCCAGCGCTTCGGTGATCCGCCCCGCATCGGCCAGCGTCGCCATCCGCGTGACCGACGCGGACAGCTCGCGGAAGTTGCCGGGCCACGCCGCACGCGGCGACGCCGCGAACGCGAGATAGCGCCGCTTCGCCTCGACGTTGAAACGCACCTGCTCGCCCTGCTCGCGGCCGAAACGGTCGAGCTCGAATTCGAGGTTGGGCTCGATGTCCTCGCGACGCTCGGCCAGCCCGGGCAGCGTGTACGTCCACAGATTGATCCGCGCGTAGAGATCCTCGCGGAACGTGCCGGCCGCCACCATCTGCCGCAGGTCGCGATGCGTGCCCGCGATCAGCTCGAAATCGCTGCTCGCCTCGGCGTCCGCGCCCACCGGCAGGAAGCGCTTCTCCTCGATCGCCTTCAGCAGCATCGCCTGCTCGTCGAGCCCGAGTTCGCCGATCTCGTCGAGAAACAGCAGCCCGCCGTCCGCCGCGCGCAACAGCCCCGCGCGCGCCGACTGCGCACCCGTGAATGCGCCCTTCACATGGCCGAACAGCGTGGACATGGCCGCGTCGCCGCGCAGCGTCGCGCAGTTGATCTCGATGAACGGCCCCGCGAGCCGATGACGGCCGCGCTTCAGTTCGTACACCCGCCGCGCGAGAAACGACTTGCCGGCGCCCGTCGGCCCGACGAGCAGCATCGGCGCGCGCGACCGCACTGCCACGCGCTCCAGTTGCTCGATCAGCGCGTTGAAGCGCGCGTTGCGCGTCGCGATGCCCGCCTTCAGGAACGACACCGTTTCGTCGCGCTCGCGCGTGAAGCGCTGCGCGATCAGGTTGTAGCGCGACAGGTCGAGATCGATCACCGACATCGTGCCGGGACCGCTCGGCCCCTCGTCGGTCTTCTGCGGCGGCGCCGTCTGCGCGAGACGCGCGGGCAGGTAGCGCGCTTCCGCCAGCAGGAACCAGCAGATCTGCGCGACGTGCGTGCCCGTCGTGATGTGGATCAGGTACTCCTCGCGATCGAGATCGAACGGGTAGGCGCGCGCGAAATCGTGCAGCGTCGCGTAGACCTCCCCGAAATCCCACGGATCGCGAATCTCGAGCGGGACGAGCCGCACGTCGGTGTGCGGCGACACGCGCTCCAGGTCCTGCTTCACGCGGTTCGCGAGGCGCGCGAAGTCCGGTGAATGCAGCAGTTCGAGCCGGTCGATCGGCGTGTCGCGCTGCTCGCACAGCGAGATCGTCGGCCGCCAGTTGCGCCAGCGGCGCTGCGAGCCGCCGCCTTGGTCGAGCACCGTGCCGAGAAAACCGATCGCGACGGTCTTGCGCATGTTTATCCCACAAGATAATTGACGATCGGATTGTATCGGATTTTCCGGACATCATCTCACCCCGACATTCATGCGCCGCCCATCAGAAGAAATAATTTCCCCTTTACTTTCAACGATTTGAGAATTTATTCGAGAGAAAAACCGCCCGCTGGCACGCTCCTCGCTATATAGAAAGCGCCGGATGTCCCGCTGGCCCGCGAGCCAGGGTTCAACAAGCCCTGCTGGTGCGCCGCCGCCGAACCTGGTTCGTCGCGGTCGCGCATGCCGCCATGGGCAGACGAAGGCAAACGGGTGCGTACTGGAACTTCGCCCGGGTTCGAATCCCGGGGCGCCCATTGTTCGATAGCTCAATTGGTAGAGCAGCCGGCGCAAGCCGGCGTGTAGCGGGTTCGAATCCCGCTCGAACGCTGTCCGCAAGGGCAGCCTCTCAATGAAAGCAGTACCCGCCGGTGCGGGCCGCGAGGCCCGCCGCGCGTCGGACCGGTTGCGGTTCCGCGCGATCGGCCGGGCGGCCGCACGGCCCGCGCGAATGCGCACGACGACGCGATGCAGAATGCGTCGCCGTGCACGTCGACGCAGGCCGGCGCGCCGCCCGCCCGGTTGCGTCGCACCGCGATCCGCACGATGCGCGTCACCCGGCGGTCATCGAAGAAAAGGACAAGAATATGTGGATGCGACATGTAGTGAAAAAGAACGAACGCGCATTGCTGATGAACGAGGGCGATTTCGTGAAGGTGCTGGAACCGGGCGTGTTCAAGGCCTTCGATCCGTTCAAGCGCCTGTCGGTGCAGGCCGCGCGTCTCGACGCGCCGCTCGCCGACGCGGCGCTGGCCGATTACCTGCGTCACGACGCGCAGGACGTGCTGGCACGCCACTTCGTCGCGATGGATCTCGCCGACGACGAAGCGGGCCTGCGCTACGAAGACGACGTGCTGGTCGAGATCCTGCCGCCGGGCACGCGCCGGCTGTACTGGCGCGGCCTGACCGCGCACCGTCTCGAGCGCGTCGATCTCGCGCAGGGCAGCATGCTGCCGGCCGCGCTCGTGAAGCGTATCGCGCAGCCGGCGCTGCGTGCGCGCGGCGTGGCGGGCCTGACGGGCGTGCTGCTGGCGCAGGTGCCGGCATACCACGTCGGCGTGCTGAAGATCGACGGCAAGATCGAGCGGCTGCTGGATGCGGGCACGTCGGCATTCTGGCGCTTCAACCGCGACGTCGCGGTCGAACTCGTCGACCTGCGCCTGCAGGCGATCGAAGTCGGCGGGCAGGAAATCCTGACGCGCGACAAGGTCGCGCTGCGGCTGAACCTGTCGGCGACGTGGTGCTATGCGGACGTGCTGCATGCGTTCGGCCAGTTGCAGAAGCCGGTCGAACACCTGTATCGCGAGTTGCAGTTCGCGCTGCGGGCCGCCGTCGGCACGCGCTCGCTCGACGAGTTGCTGGAGGACAAGCAGTCGCTCGACGACGTCGTGATCGCGCAGGTGCGCACACGCCTCGACCGGTCGGGCGTGGACGTGCGCAGCGTCGGCGTGAAGGACATCGTGCTGCCGGGCGACATGAAGACGATCCTCGCGCAGGTGGTCGAGGCGGAAAAGGCCGCGCAGGCGAACGTGATTCGCCGCCGCGAGGAAACGGCGGCCACGCGTTCGCTGCTGAACACCGCGAAGGTGATGGAAGAAAACCCGACCGCGCTGCGGCTCAAGGAGCTGGAAACGCTCGAGCGCGTGGCCGAACGGATCGACCGCATCTCGGTGTTCGGCGGTCTCGACCAGGTGCTGAACGGACTCGTCAGCATCAAGGGCGCTTGACGGACGACACGGCGCGGCGCAAATGCGCCGGGCCGGACGAATGAATGACTGAATGACTGAATGAATCAGGTGAAGCAAATGAGTGACATGGATTACCAGGTGATGGAACTGGCGAACGGCAAGCCGGTGAAGATGTGGACGCAAGGCGTCGCCGTCGAGGACGAAGCGCGCGCGCAACTGCGCAACACCGCGCAGATGCCGTTCATCTTCCGCCACGTCGCGGTGATGCCGGACGTCCACCTCGGCAAGGGTTCGACGATCGGCAGCGTGATCCCGACGAAGGGCGCGATCATTCCGGCCGCGGTCGGCGTCGACATCGGCTGCGGGATGATGGCCGCCCGCACGACGCTGCGTGCGTCGGACCTGCCGGATTCGCTCGCGGGGCTGCGCGGCGCGATCGAACGCGCGGTGCCGCACGGCCGCGCGCCGGGTCGCCGCGATCCGGGCGCGTGGGGCGACCGCACGCCGGCAGCCGTGACCGAATCGTGGCAGTCGCTGCAGCCGCGCTTCCAGCGGATCGTCGACAAGTATCCGAAGCTGGAAAAGACGAACCACTATGCGCACCTGGGCACGCTCGGCACCGGCAACCACTTCATCGAAGTGTGCATCGACGAGGCGGACCACGTGTGGTTCATGCTGCACAGCGGCTCGCGCGGCGTCGGCAACGCGATCGGCAGCCTGTTCATCGAACTCGCGCAGGCCGACATGCGGCAGCACATCGCGAACCTGCCGGATCGCAACCTCGCATATTTCACCGAGGGCAGCCGGCACTTCGACGATTACGTCGAGGCGGTCGGCTGGGCGCAGGACTACGCGCGGCGCAACCGGCAGGCCATGATGGATGCGGTGATCGGCGCGGCGCGCGGCGTGATCGCGAAGCCGTTCACGGTCGACGAACACGCGGTGAACTGCCACCACAACTACGTGCAGCGCGAACGCCACTTCGGCGAAGACGTACTCGTGACGCGCAAGGGCGCGGTGTCCGCGCAGAAGGGGCAACTCGGGATCATTCCGGGCTCGATGGGTGCGAAGAGCTTCATCGTGCGCGGGCTCGGCAACCCGGAAAGCTTCTGCTCGTGCAGCCACGGCGCGGGCCGGACGATGAGCCGCACCGAAGCGAAGCGCCGCTTCACGGCCGACGACCAGGTCAAGGCGACGCAGGGCGTCGAATGCCGCAAGGACGCGGGCGTCGTCGACGAAATCCCGATGGCCTACAAGGACATCGACGCGGTGATGGCGGCCCAGCGCAGCCTCGTCGAAGTGGTGCACACGCTGCGCCAGGTGGTGTGCGTGAAAGGATAGCGCGGTGCGCGGCCGAAGGCCGGCGGCCGCGCGCAACGAAAAGGAATACGACAATCATGAAAACCGACAAGACACTGGCCGCCGTGCGCAGCGCGCATCCGGTCGACCCGGACGTGCGGGCGCGCGTGATGGCGGAACTCGCCGACGTCGAGCGCCGCCACGACGTGCACGTGCTGTTCGCCTGCGAATCGGGCAGCCGCGGCTGGGGATTCGCGTCGCCGGACAGCGACTACGACGTGCGCTTCGTCTACGCGCACCGGCGCGACTGGTACCTCGGCGTCGAACCGCAACGCGACGTAATCGAGCGGCCGCTCGACGACGAGCTCGACGTCAGCGGCTGGGAGCTGCGCAAGGCGCTGCAACTGCTGCACCGCTCGAACCCGACGCTGCTCGAATGGCTCGACTCGCCCGTCGTGTATCGCGAAGATGCGCGCTGGGCGCCGCGGCTGCGCACGCTGGCGGCGGCGTTCTTCTCGCCGATGCGCGGGCGCCACCACTACCTCGCGATGGCGAAGAAGAACTTTCGCGGCTACCTGCAAGGCGACACGGTGCGTTACAAGAAGTACCTGTACGTGCTGCGGCCGCTGCTCGCGGTGCGCTGGATCGACTCGGGGCTCGGGATGCCGCCGATGCGCTTCGCGGATCTCGTCGCGGGCACCGTGCACGAGCCGGCGGTGCGCGCCGAACTCGATGCGCTGCTCGCGCTGAAGATGAGCGCGAACGAAAGCGAGTACGGAGCGCGCCGGCCGGCGATCCACGCGCTCGTCGAGACGATGCTCGCCGACGCCGAACACGATCGTGAATACAAGCGGCCGTGGGGCGACGTGTCGATGCTCGACACCTTCCTGCGCGACGTGGTCGACGGCCGATGAACGGCGCGCGGCGCGGCGCCTGCGGGCGTCGCGCCGTTCGCGCATCCGGGCCGGCCCGGCCGCGGCCTGACGGCGGCGTCCGGCCCCGCACGCCGGGCAGCATCGCGAGAAGCGCGCCGCACGACCACCCGCGTGCGCCGCCGCGCCGCGTTACGCGCCGACGATCGAAATCGAGAAGCCGTCCCAGCCCTTCTGCCCGACCGTCTGCACGGCGGTGGTCGTGAGGTTCCGTGCGGCCGCGAGCAGCGCGAACCCGTCGCGCACGCCGACCACATCGGGGTCGCGATTGTCCGGATCGGCCACGCGCCCGCCGCGCACGACGTTGTCGACGACGATCACCGTGCCGGGCTTCGACAGCTTCAGCGCGGCCTCGAGATAGACCGGGTTGTTGTCCTTGTCCGCATCGATGAAGATGAAATCGAACGGCGCCTCGCCGGCTTCGACGAGCCGCGCGAGGCTCTCCTTCGCGCTGCCCACCACCACCGTCACGGCTTCCGCAAACCCGGCGCGCGCGATGCTCCGCGTCGCGACCTCCGCATGGCCCGGGTCCAGCTCGAGCGTCACGAGCGTGCCGCCCGGCGGCAACGCCCGCGCGAGCCAGATCGTGCTGTAGCCGCCGAGCGTGCCGACCTCGAGGATCCGGCGCGCGCCGCGGATCGTCGCGAGCAGCTGCAGCAGCTTGCCCTGGTTCGGCGCGACATTGATTGCGGGCAGCCCGGCCGCATCGCTCGCCGCCAGCGCGGCGTCGAGCGCGTCGTCGGTCGGCACGAGCGTCGCGGAGAAATACGCATCCACCTGGTTCCAATGATCCTGACTCATCGAGTACCCCTTGTTTGCGGAAAATGCCATTTTATGCATGGTCTTGCCATAAGCAACAAACCATTCGTTCTAAGGATGGCAGCGCGCGTGCTTCTATAATCGCTCGACCATCACAACAACAGACGGAGCACCCATGACCGATCAGGCCTCTTCGAACTGGCGTCTCGAAACCATCGCCGTGCACGGCGGTTATCGTCCCGACCCGACCACGCGCGCGGTCGCCGTACCGATCTACCAGACCGTTGCGTACGCATTCGACGACACGCAGCACGGCGCCGACCTGTTCGACCTGAAGGTCCAGGGCAACATCTACACGCGCATCATGAACCCGACGACGGACGTGCTCGAAAAGCGGATCGCCGCGCTCGAGGGCGGTATCGGCGCGCTCGCGCTCGCATCGGGGCAATCGGCCGTCACCTACGCGATCCAGACGATCGCCGAGGCCGGTGACAACATCGTGTCCGCGAGTTCGCTGTACGGCGGCACCTACAACCTGTTCGCGCACACGCTGCCGCAATACGGGATCACGACGCGCTTCGCCGATCCGCGCGACCCCGCGTCGTTCGAGCCGCTGATCGACGCGCGCACGAAGGCGATCTTCGCGGAATCGGTCGGCAACCCGCTCGGCAACGTCACCGACATCGCCGCGCTCGCCGAAGTCGCGCATCGCCACGGGATTCCGCTGATCGTCGACAACACGGTGCCGTCCCCGTACCTGCTGCGCCCGTTCGAGCACGGCGCGGACATCGTCGTGCACTCGCTGACGAAATATCTCGGCGGGCACGGCACGAGCCTCGGCGGCGCCATCGTCGATTCGGGCAAGTTCCCGTGGGCCGAGCATGCCGACCGCTTCAAGCGGCTGAACGAGCCGGACGTCAGCTATCACGGCGTCGTCTACACCGAGGCGTTCGGGCCGGCCGCCTATATCGGCCGCGCGCGCGTAGTGCCCCTGCGCAACATGGGCGCGGCGATCTCGCCGTTCAACGCATTCCAGATCCTGCAGGGCATCGAGACGCTCGCGCTGCGCGTCGAACGGATCAGCGACAACGCGCTGAAGATCGCGCAGCATCTCGCGCGCCACGAGCACGTCGAATGGGTGAACTACGCGGGCCTGCCCGATCACCCCGACCACCCGCTCGTCGCACGCTACCTGTCGGGCCGCGCGCCGGGCATCCTGACGTTCGGCGTGAAGGGCGGCCGCGACGGCGGCGCGAAGTTCCAGGACGCGCTGCAGTTGTTCACGCGGCTCGTCAACATCGGCGATACCAAGTCGCTCGCGACGCACCCGGCCTCGACAACCCACCGCCAGCTCTCGCCGGCCGAACTCGCGAAGGCCGGCGTGAAGGAGGAAACGGTGCGGCTGTCGATCGGCATCGAGCATATCGACGACCTGCTCGCCGATCTCGACCAGGCGCTCGCGCAGCTCTGAGCGCAACGGGCGCGCCGGCGCGCCCCGCATCGAACGGCTTGACCTTGAAGCGGCTTCAGGGTGTTCAATCCCGGGGGAGCGCCGGGGCCCCGCCCGGCGCGTGTGCCCCGTATCATGCGGCCGGACGGCGCAACGCCGGGCCCGGCGCGGCATGCCGACCGTTCGAGAGGCCTCATGACACCGACCGCCAAGCTTGCGCTGCTGACGTTACCGCCCGTGCTGGCGGCCTGTTTCGGCGCCCTCGCGGCCGCGTGGCGCGCACCCGGCCCGAACACGTCGAGCGTCATCCAGCACTTCACCGGCGGCATCGTGTTCGCGGCCGCGGCGCTCGAATTGCTGCCGCAGGACCGCGCGCATGCGCTGTTTCCGGTCGTCGTCGGCTTCGTGCTCGGCATCGCGCTGATGCTCGCGATCCGCGCGCTGTCGGGCGCGATCGAAACGCGCTTCGAAGCCGCGCGGCTGCCCGTGAGCCTGATCGTCGTCACCGCGATCGACCTCGTGGTCGACGGCCTCGTGCTCGGCATCGCGTTTTCCGCGAGCGACGAAAGCGGCATCATCCTCACCGTCGCGCTGACGCTCGAAGTGCTGTTCCTCGCGCTGTCGGTCAGCGCCGCGCTCGCGGCGGCCGGCATCGGCCGCGTGCTGTCGATCGTCGTGCCGGTCGGGCTCGCGGCGCTGCTGGGCATCGCGGCCGTTGCCGGCAACGCGGCGTTTGCCGGCCTGCCGGCCAATCTTTACGCCGCGCTGCTCGGGCTCGGCACCGTCGCGCTGCTGTACCTCGTGACCGAGGAACTGCTGGTCGAAGCGCACGAGGTACCCGAAACGCCGTTCGCGACGGCCGCGTTCTTCATCGGCTTCATCGTGTTCTTCCTGATCGAAGGATCGGTGAAGGCCGGATAGGCCGCGCGCGGCGACGCATCGGCTACCACGTCGTCGCACCCGCCGGATACGTGTCGACGATGCGCGCGCCGTTGACGGGCGTCACGCCCGCGTCGCGCAGCGCGGCCCACAGGTCGATCGCATGCTCGCGCGACTTGCGGCTGCCGTCGTCGGTCAGCATGTTCAGCGCGATCACCTCGTCGCGCATCGTCAGTTGCAGTTGCTCCTTCAGCTTGCGCGACTGATGCGACGCGGTACGGACGTCGCCGAGCGGAATCCGCTGCGACGAAGCGCCTGACCCGCCGCCCGCCTCGGCCGGCACGAACGTCAGCCGGCCGTCGTCGACCGCGCATTGCCCGCGCGTGAACGTCGCAGTCCACTGGCCGGCCGGCACGGTCGCGAACTCGCAGCGCATCCGCTCGTTCGCGCGGCGCCCCCCGTCGTGCACCGGCGCATGCGACAGCGCCCGTTCGGGCCAGCCGGCCGCCAGCGCGGCCGTCGACAGCAGGCACGCGGCCAGCACGATTCCTTTCGCCACCTTGCGCATGACACGCTCCTTTCCACGGATGAAGGCGGCCGCCGCGCATCGTGCCGGCCGGCCGCGAATGAACGGTCAACGAGCCGCGAAGCGGTTGTCGTGCGCGTCGACCACCGGCGCCCGCTCGCCGCGATGCACCGTCGCGCGGTGGATGTCCTGATTGCGCGCGACGGTGGCCGGACTCGCCGGATAGTCGTGATTGGGGCTCGGGATCACGCCGTCGTGCCGTGCGCGCACCAGTTCCTGACGCACCTCCTGGCGCGTTTTCGGCTGCGCGGCCAGCGCCTGCGAGACGGCCGCAATCGACAGGGCGGCCAGGGATGCGGCGATCATCGGTCGCGATAGATTCATGTTGTTCGCTCCTTGCTGGAAATCCGTGACAGGAGCCTTCACTTTGATCCGTCGGCGGTGCGGCATCGTGATCGCGCCATGACGGTTTCGTCACCGACTCCGAACCGCTTGTGTCGCACTGCTAATCAGATTCGTCGCGCGATGCATCCTCCATGACGCGGTGATGACATTTTCCTCATTTGTCCCTCACCTTCACGATCCGAACGCTTCCCAGAATCGCCAGCGCGATCGCGACATTTCCAGTCCGCCCCGCATGACGCGCGGCGCCGGCGTCGACCGATGCACGAAACGCTCATCTTGATCTCCAGGGACACACCATGAAAACTCCAGTTCGGCTTGCCATGATGTCGGGTGCGCTGCTCGCGACCGCCCAGGCTGCGCATGCAGCGGAAGTCTCCCTCTACGGCCTGTTCGATACGTCGCTGACGTACGTGTGGAACGCCGGCGCGGACGGCGGGAACCTCGTCGGCCTCGGCAACGGCAACCTGCTCGGCAACCGCTTCGGGGTGACGGGCTCGGAGGATCTCGGCGGCGGGCTGAAGGCGATCTTCACGCTCGAAAACGGCTTCAACCCGAACACCGGCGCGCTCGGCCAAGGCAACCGGATGTTCGGCCGGCAGGCCTTCGTCGGCCTCGACAGCACGCGCTGGGGCACCCTGACGTTCGGCCGCCAGTACGACCCGCTCGCGGATCTCGTCTGGCCGGTGACCGGCGACTTCTACTTCGGCAGCGTCTACGCGACACCCGGCGACGTCGACAACTACGACACGTCGTCGCGCACCGACAACGCGGTGAAATACACGTCGCCCGCGATCGGCGGCTTCCGGTTCGTCGGCATGGTTGCGCTCGGCGGCGTGGCCGGCAAGAGCGGCGCCGGGCAAACCTGGTCGGCCGGCCTGTCCTACGGCAACGGCCCGCTCGACATGGCGGGCGGCTACTACCATGCGGCCAATCACGCGACGCTCGCGAACGGCATCCGCACCGGCTGGAGCGGCACCTCCGACGGCACGTTCGACGGCTCGCTGGTCAACGGCGGCTATCTCTCCGCGAAATCGATCGGCATCGCTCGCGGCGCATTGCGCTACAGCTTCGCGCCGTTCGCGGTCGGCGTCGACTACAGCAACGCGCTGTACAAGGCCGACGCGATGTCCGCGTTTCGCGGCACGCAGAAATACGACACGGTGCGCGGCTTCTTCAACTATCAGGCCAGCCCCCGCCTGCTCGCCGGCGCCGGCTACAGCTACACGCGCGCCAGCGGCGACACGGGCGCAGCCTACCATCAGGTGTCCGCCGGCGCCGACTACGTGCTGTCGAAGCGCACCGATCTCTATGCGGTCGGCGCATGGCAGCGCGCGAACGGCGAACAGCGCACGCCCGACGGCGGCACGCAGGCCGCGCAGGCGTCGATCGGCTCGTACGGCTATGGCGGCGCGCGCACGCAGGGCATCGTCAATCTCGGGTTGCGCCACCGGTTCTGATCGCACCGGCCGACCGGGCGCGCGGGTGACGGAAATCTCATGTCCCGATCAGGTTCGCGACGCGTCGCGCCGCTACGATCGGAACCGTCACGGGCAACGCCCGTTGCCGACCACGCAAGCGGGCCGCTGCCGCACGGCACGATCCGCATTGGGCCCGGACACGTCGCGTGCCGGGCCGTTTTTTTTGCGGCGGCAGGCCCGACGATCAGGGTGCGAGGTTGCGCTTCGGGAACAGGCAATTGTGCGTTTTCACGTACAGGTTCGGGTTGCCGCAGCGATGCCCGGCGTAATCGATCTGTTCGCCGGGCATGAGGTCGGCCGGCGGCGGCTTGCGCGCGGCGACCGGCGCGGTCGAAGCGGTGCCGGAACGTGTCGATGCGCAGCCCGCGAACAGCGGAACGATCAGGACTGCGATCAAGGCGAGGCGAAGGGCGGGACGATGCACTTTTCGGTCCGGAAGGAAAGTCTGAACGAGGCCGCCCGCGTTCCATGCTGCTGTCGCGAACGGCGCGAATGCCGCCGGCCCACTCGGCCATCGGCAGACTTCATGTTCCGCCGCACGCGCATCGCGCCCATGACGCGAACATGACGATTCAGTCATGGCGATCGGGCGCCGACGGCGGCGCCCCGCGTCGCTCAATCTGACGTATTTCTCATCTGCGGATCACGATCACGCACGGCCGCTTTCGCATACTGGGTCCATGGATCGCCACCCGGCGGCCCTGATCTAGGAGAGCACTCGATGAAAACCGCACAACTCGCCACCCTGTTCGTCACCGCCGCGCTGTCGCTCGGCATGGCCACCCCGGCCGCGTTCGCGCAAACGCAGACGCAAACCCAAACGCAAGGCAAGACCCGCACGCAGGTCGTCAACGAACTGAAGCAGGCGCAGCACGACGGCGTCGTGCCGATCAGCAAGACGCAGTACCCGCCGAGCGGCGAGGTCGTCGCACGCAACAAGGAACTGCACGGGATCTCGGTGCATGGCGGCGAGAAGAAGCCGCAGACCGACAACCACGACAACCTGGCGACGCGTTGATGCTGCCCGCTCGCACGATCGCGGGCGACCTGCCGCGCGCCGCCGCCCCGCGGCGATTGCGCGGCCGGTCCCGCCCGCGCTGTCAGACGGGGGTGGCGGCCGGCCGCGCCGGCTCGGCCGGCAATCGCGGGAAGCGCAGCCAGAACGTCGTGCGCCGGCCCGGTTCGCTGTCGACGCCGCATTCGCCGCCGTGATTGTCCATGATCGACCGGACGATCGCGAGGCCGAGCCCCGTGCCGGACGCCGAATTGTGCCGTGACGGATCGACGCGATAGAAGCGCTCGAAGATCCGCCCGACATGCTCCGCGGCGATGCCGGGCCCGGTATCCGACACGGCGATCGTCGTCGCGCCGCCCTGCTCCACGCAGTCGATCGTCACGACGCTGCCGCGCGGCGCGTAGGCAAGCGCGTTCGACAGCAGGTTGCTCAGTGCGCGCTGGTACAGCGTCAGGTCCGCATCGACCCACGCATGGCCGTCCACCTTCACCGTCACGCCCGCATCCTCCGCGAGCGGCTCGTAATAGCCCGCGACGCGCCCCGCCTCCTCCGCCGCATCCAGGCGCCGCAAGCCGATCGACGCGCCGGCCTGTTCCGAACGCGCGAGAAACAGCATGTCCTCGATCATGCGCGACAGCCGCTGGTACTCGTCGATGCTCGACTCGATCACGTTCCGGTATTCGTCCGCGCTGCGCGGCTGCGACAGCACGACCTGCGCGGCCGCCTGCAGGTTCGTCAGCGGCGTGCGCATGTCGTGCGCGAGATTCGACGAGAACTGGCTCAGCCGCGTGAACGATTCGTTCAGCCGCTCGAGCATCCCGTTGAACGCGTGTTCCAGCTCCTTCAGTTCGCCGGACGTATCGAGCGCCGGCAGCGGATGCGCAAGCCGGCTCGTCGACATCTGCTCGGCGCGCGCCGCGAACCGCCGCAGCGGGCTCAGTCCGAGCGCCGCGATGCCGTATGCGAACGCGGCCGCCAGCACCACGCCGAACACCTCGATCACGACGATCGTGTACGCATGCGTGCGCAGCAGCTGCACGTCGGCGCTGCCGTCGTACTGCACCGCGACGCGCACCGCACCCGCCCCCGCGCCGGCAAGCGGCACGGTCGTCACCAGATAGCGGTGCGGCGCGCCGGGCGGCGCGACGCCGACCGGCACGCGCCCGGCATCCAGCGACAGCAGCGGCGCGTACGGGCGGAAACCGGGCGTGCCGACGAGGCGCGTGCCCGCCGCATCGAAGATCGCGAGATCCATGTTCGGATGGCCGTGCAACTGGTCGATCCAGAGGTCGCGGTTGCGCGCGACGTCGGCCGTCGTGCGCGCTTCGGCCAAGTGCGCGCCCAACGCGGCAGACGTGCCGGCCATCTGCTCGGCCGCCGTCGTCGCGACGCGATTGCCCAGCGCCTCGTAGAGCGCGACGCCGCTCGACGCGAGTATCGCCGACGTCGACAGGATGATCAGCGCGGTCAGGCGTCCGCGCAGCGTGCGCGGCAGCAGGCGCGCGATCATGCCGCGGCGGCGCCGCGCGCCTCGAGCACGTAGCCCATCCCGCGCACGGTGTGGATCAGCTTCGGGTCGTACGCGTCGTCGATCTTCGAGCGCAGGCGCCGGATCGCCGAATCGACGACGTTCGTGTCGCTGTTGAAATTCATGTCCCATACCTGCGACGCGATCGTCGCGCGCGGCAGGATCTCGCCTTCGCGGCGCATCAGCAGCCACAGCAGCGCGAACTCCTTCGCGGTGAGCAGGATCGTGTCGCCCTGCCGCGTGGCCTTGCGGCGCGTCAGGTCGAGTTCGAGGTCGGCCACGCGCAGCGTGTTCGCGTCGCGCGGCTGGCCGCGCCGCAGGATCGACTTGATGCGCGCGGTCAGCTCGACGAAATCGAACGGCTTGGCGAGATAATCGTCGGCGCCGAGCTCGAGCCCCTTCACGCGATCGCCGACGTCGTCGCGCGCGGTCAGGAACAGCACCGGCGTCGACTTGCTGCGCCGCAGGTTCTGCAGCAGCGTCCAGCCGTCCTGCCCCGGCAGCATCACGTCGAGCACGAGCAGGTCGTACTCCTCGGTCTCGGCCTGGTGCTGGCCCGTGATACCGTCCTCGACCCAGTCGACGACATAGCCGGCCTCGGTCAGGCCCTTGCGCAGATACGCGCCCGTCTTCGGTTCATCCTCGACAATCAGAATTCGCATCACGCTCGACCCTTGAAAAAACCCAGCCGGCGCAGCACGCCCGCGCCGAAACCGCCGCGCAACGCGGCGCGCCACGACACCGCCTGGCTCGCCAGGTACAGCACGGGCAGCACCAGCAGCGTCAGCGCCGTGGACGACAGGATACCGCCGATCACGACGGTCGCGAGCGGGCGCTGCACCTCCGCGCCGGTGCCGGTCGCGAACGCCATCGGCAGGAACCCGAGCGATGCAACGAGCGCGGTCATCAGCACGGGCCGCAGCCGCGTGAGCGCGCCCTCTCGCACGGCGGCGTCGAGCGGCACCCCTTCGTCGCGCAGGTTGCGGATGAACGAGATCATCACGAGGCCGTTGAGCACGGCGACGCCGGACAGCGCGATGAAGCCGACCGCCGCCGTGATCGACAGCGGAATCCCGCGCAGCCACAGCGACACGACGCCGCCGCTCAGCGCGAACGGAATGCCGGTGAACACGAGCAGCCCGTCCTTCACGTTGTTGAACATCACGAACAGCAGCACGAACACCATGAACAGCGCGAGCGGCACGACGAGCTTCAGGCGCTCGCTGGCGCTCTGCAACTGCTCGAACTGCCCGCCCCACGACACCCAGTAGCCGGCCGGCACGCGCACGTCCTGCTGCAACTGCTCGCGCGCATCGGCGACGAACGAGCCGACGTCGCGGCCGCGCACGTTCGCGCTGACGACGACCCGCCGCTTGCCGTCCTCGCGGCTGATCTGGTTCGGCCCCGGCGCGACGTCGATCGTCGCCAGTTCGGCGAGCGGCACGTAGGGCGCCGCCGCGAGCGGTGCGCCGGCGCCCGCAGCTGATGGGGGCAGCGCGATCGGCAGCCGCTTGATCGCCTCGATGTCCGAGCGCAGCTCGTCGGGCAGACGCACGACGATGTCGAACCGGCGGTCGCCCTGGAACAGCGTGCCGGCCTTCTGCCCGCCGACGGCCGCTGCCACCGAGTCCTGCAGATCGGCAACGCTCACACCGTAGCGCGCGAGCTTGTCGCGATCGAGATTGACGGTCAGCACGGGCAGGCCCGTGGTCTGCTCGACCTTCACCTCCGACGCGCCCGGCACCTTCTGCAGCGCGGCCGCGATCTGCTCGCCGGTCTGGTTCAGCACGGCCATGTCGTCGCCGAAGATCTTCACCGCGACGTCGCTGCGCACGCCCGAGATCAGCTCGTTGAAGCGCAGCTGGATCGGCTGCGAGAATTCGTATGCGTTGCCCGGCAGTTCCGCCAGCGCCGCCTCGATCTCGCGCACGAGCCGCTCGCGCGGCTTCTTCGGGTCGGGCCACCGGTCCGCCGGCTTCAGCATGATGTAGCCGTCCGACAGGTTCGGCGGCATCGGATCGGCCGCGATCTCGGCGGTGCCGGTGCGCGCGAACACGCGCTCGATCTCGGGGAAGCGCGCCTTCAGCGTCTTCTCGATCGACTTCTGCATCTCGACCGATTGCGACAGGCTCGTGCCGGGAATCCGCAGCGCGGAGACGGCCAGATCGCCTTCGTTCAGGCTCGGAATGAACTCGCTGCCGAGCCGCGTGGCGAGACCGAGCGTGACCAGCACGATCGCACCCGCGCCGATCATCACGCGCGCGGGGCGCGTCATGAACGCGGCGAGCACCGGTTCGTACGCGCGCCGCGCCCAGCCCATCAGCCGGTTTTCCTTCTCCTCGACGCGCTCGCCGATGAACAGCGCGACGGCCGCCGGAATGAACGTGACGGTCAGCACCATCGCGGCGGCGAGCGCCATCACGACGGTTATCGCCATCGGGTGGAACATCTTGCCTTCGACGCCGGTCAGCGCAAAGATCGGCAGGTACACGACCATGATGATCAGTTGCCCGAAGATCAGCGCGCGGCGCGCTTCCTGCGACGCGCCGAACACCTCCGCGAAGCGCTCGTCGCGCGTCAGCGGCCGGCCGGCGGCGGCCTGCGCATGCGCGAGCCGCCTCACGCAGTTCTCGACGATCACCACCGCGCCGTCGACGATGATCCCGAAGTCGAGCGCGCCGAGGCTCATCAGGTTCGCGCTCACCTTCGCGTTGACCATGCCGGTGAAGGTCATCAGCATCGACAGCGGAATCACCAGCGCGGTGATCAGCGCCGCCCGGATGTTGCCGAGGAACAGAAACAGCACCGCGATCACCAGGATCGCGCCTTCCAGCAGGTTCTTCTTCACCGTGGCGACGGCCTTCTCGACGAGCACGGTGCGGTCGTACACGGGGATCGCCTTCACGCCGGCCGGCAGCGTGCGGTTCACGTCCGCCATCTTCGCGGCGACGGCCTTCGAGACCGTCCGGCTGTTCTCGCCCATCAGCATGAATACGGTGCCGAGCACGACCTCCTCGCCGTTCGACGTCGCCGCGCCGGTGCGCAGTTCGCGGCCGATGTCGACCAGCCCGACGTCCTTCATCCGCACCGGCACGCCGCCGACGTTGGTCAGCACGATGTTCGCGATGTCGTCGACGGTGCGCGCCTGGCCCGGCACGCGCACGAGATACTGCTCGCCGCGCTTCTCGATGTAGCCGGCGCCGACGTTGTCGTTGTTGCGCTCCAGCGCGCGCACGACATCGGCGAGCGTCAGCCCGTACGACATCAGCTTCGCCGGATTCGGCGCGACGCGGTATTCCTTCACGTAGCCGCCGATCGAGTTCACCTCGGTCACGCCGCGCACGTTCCTCAACTGCGGCCGGACGACCCAGTCCTGCAGTTCGCGCAGGTCGGCGGCCGTATACCGCGTGCCGTCCGGCTTGCGCGCGGCCGCGTCGGCCTCGACGGTCCACAGGTAGATCTCGCCGAGGCCCGTCGACGTCGGCCCCATCGCGGGCGCGATACCGGGCGGCAGCTTGTCCTTCGCCTCCTGGATGCGCTCGTTGACGAGCTGCCGCGCGAAGTAGATGTTGGTGCCGTCCTTGAAGATCACGGTGACCTGCGACAGCCCGTAGCGCGAGATCGAGCGCGTCTGCTCGAGGCCCGGCAGGCCGGCCATCACGGTTTCGACCGGATAGGTGATGCGCTGCTCGGCCTCGAGCGGCGAGTAGCCGGGCGCGGACGTGTTGATCTGGACCTGCACGTTCGTGATGTCGGGCACCGCGTCGATCGGCAGCTTCTGGTAGCTGAACACGCCCAGCGCGGCCACGGCCGCGATCGCCAGCATCACGAGCCAGCGATGCGCAATCGCAAAGCGGATCAGGCGCTCAAACATGACGGGATTCCTTGAAGCGGAGAACGGCCGCCCGCACCGGGCGGGCCGCCCGGCCGCTCGCGCGGCGAGCGGGAAAGCGGGTTGCGAATCGGGCCGAGAATCTGGCCGAGAATCGGGCTGCGAGTCGAGGTGCGAATCGGCGCGCGAATCGGGCGTGGATTCCCGCCGCCCTTTGCGGCGCCGCGTACATGCCCCGGTCATTCATGTTCCGCGCTCCCCTTGCCGAGTTCGGCCTTCAGCACGAAGCTGTTCGACGCCGCGTATTCCTGGCCGGGCTTGAGCCCCTTCAGCACCTCGGTCGCGCGTTCGTCGCGCCGCCCCGTTTCGACGGCCTGCGCGACGAACCCTTGCCGCGCGCGCACGAACACCGACGGCGCGCCGTCGACGTCCTGCAACGCGTCGCTCGCGACCGCGAGCGGCACGCGCTGCCTGCCCGCGTCGACCGACACGTTCACGAACATCCCCGGCCGCCACACGCCTTCCGGGTTCGGCAGCACGACGCGCGCCGGCGCGGTGCGCGTCTGTTCGCCGAGCAGCGAACCCACGTACGCGATCGGGCCGCTCGAGCGCGATTCGAACGCGGTCGCGATCACGGTCGCGTCGCGGCCGACGCGCACGTCGTTCAGCCGCTGCGCGGGCACCGCCATTTCGGCCCACACGGTCGACAGGTCGGAGATCACGAACATACTCGCATCGGCGGCGATCGCCTCGCCGGGCGTCGCATGCTTCTCGACGATCGTGCCCGCGAACGGCGCGCGCAGCACGTAACGGTTCAGCGCCCCTCCGCCGGCCGGCGCGTTCAGCGCGGCCAGTTTCTGCCGCGCGTTCTGCACCGCGATCTCGGCTTCGCGCAACTGCACCTGCGCCTGCTGGTAGTCCTGCTCGGCGGAGATGCGCTCCTGCCACAGCGTGCGTTCGCGTTCGTAGGTGGCCCGCGCGCCCGACAGCCGGCGCTCGGCCGTCAGCAGCTCGCTGCGCCGGTCGGCGACGTCGGTGCTCGCGATCACGGCCAGTTCCTGCCCCTTCGCGACGTTCTGTCCGAGCGACACCGACACCTGCTCGACGATGCCCGCCACGCGGGGCACCACGTGCGCGGTGCGGTCCTCGTTGAACCTGATCTCGCCCGGCAGCTGGAACGGCGTCGCGATCTGCGCGGGGCCGGCCTTCGCGAGCGCGATCCTCGAGGTTGCCAGTTGCGCGTCGGTCAACGCGAGCGCGCCGTCGGCGCGTGCGAACGGGAACGATGCGGCTTCCTTGCCCGCCTTGACGTCGATCGTCACATCGAACACGTGCGGCTTGGCAATCGACTGCGCGGACACGAACTTCTGGCCGGCCGCATCGAAACGCAAGGGCTCGTGCGTGCTGTCGTAGCGAACCAGCGTGCCGGACACCGTGACGCCCTTGTCGGCCGGCTTGCCGTCGACGAACGGATAGACGATGAGGCGCGCATCGCCGGGCTTCTCCGTCATCACGATTTCGACGGACAGTTTGCCGCGCCGGAGCACGACACCGCCGCGCTCGCCGGCGGCTTCGGCGGATGAAGCGGCTTCGGCCGCCGCCGACGCGGACGTGCCGTTGCCGCCGCCGTTGCGCGTGACGCCGAGTGCGCCGAGGACGATCCCGGCACTGCCGAGTACGACCGCCGCGATGATCAGGATTCTGCTGCGTGACATGATGATCCTTCAGGTAATGGAGGCGCCTGTTGCGCTATTGCACGAGCGATGCGAGCGGCGTACCGACGAGCCGGCCGATGTCGGCACGCGCCGTGTGGGCATCGGCGAGCGCGCGCACGTATTGCGACTGGCCCTGGAACAGCGTGCGCTGCGCGTCGAGCACGTCGAGGAAGCTGAACTTCCCGAGTTCGTAGCCGCGCGACATCGCATCGAGCGCGAGGCGCGCGCCGGGCAGGATGTCGGTCTTCAGGCGCCGCGCCTCCTGCGCGGCCGCCTCGAAATTCGCATACGCCTGCGTCAGTTCGAGCCGCAGCCGCGCGCGTTCGCGATCGAGATTCGCGTTCGCGCGCTCGGCCTTGTGCGTCGCTTCGAGCAGCGCACCCTTGTTCGTGTTGAACAGCGGAATCGGGATCGACACGCCGACCACCGCCTGGTTGTCCGGCACGCCGCCCGTGGTCACGCGTTTTGCCCCCGCGCTGATCGTCACGTCCGGAATGCGCCGCGCGCGTTCGAGCGACACGGTCGCGTTCGCGCGCAGCATCTCGGCGCGTGCGATGCGCGTGAGCGGCGCGTCGTCGAGCTGCGCGGTCAGCGCGGACAGCGGTTCGACCGGCGGCACGACTTCGAGATCGCCGGCCGCATCGCGCCGGTCGGCGCGCGCGCCGCCCATCACCGCGTTCAGTTTCTCGCGGGCGACGTCGACGCGGCCGCGCGCCGTCGCGACTTCGATCTGCACGGCCGCCGCGGCCACCTGCGCCTTGGTCGCCTCGACCGGCGACACCTTGCCGGCCTGCGCGCGCCGCCCGGCGAGATCCGCCGAGCGCGCGGCGATCGCCGCCGATTCCTCGGTCACCTGGAGTTGCCGCTGCGCGGCGAGCAGGCCGTAGAACGCGGCGATCACGTCGGCGCGCACGGCCGCGCCCTGCTCATCGAGCGATGCATCGGCGGATTGCCGTCCGTACGACGCGACGTCGAGCCGCGCGCCGCGCTTGCCGCCCAGCTCGATCGTCTGGTTGAGCAGCACCGTCGACGTGCGCTCCGCGCGACGAAAGCCTTCCTGCAGGAACGACACTTCGGGATTGGGGCGCGCGCCGGCCTGCATCAGCGCGCCGGCCGACGCATCGATGTCGGCGCGCGCGCCACGCAGCGCCGGATTGTTCCGGGCCGCGACCGAGAGCGCATCGGAAAGCGTCAACGAGGTGGAAGAGAGCGCGTCGGGTGGCGGTGCGCCGATCGGCCCGGTGCTGCCGGAGGCAGCGGGAGCCGGCCCCGGCGACAGCGACGGCTGCGCATGAGCCGTCGCGGCCATCGCGAAGACGACGGCCACGGCGAGGTTGAGCTTGAGCATGTTCGGTTCTGCGGTAACGGTTCGCGACCGATGCTACGGTCCGGCCGCAGTGTGAACATGAGGCGAAGATGATATTTCCGTCATCTTCGGCATGTTGTACTCGCCGGACCAGCGTCCATATCTGCCCAGATGACCATCTGTACGCGTCGTCCAAGCGTTCGCGTGCGCCCCAACGAAGCCGTCAAAGTTCGCCAGAACGATCGCTTAACTTTCGATCATTCAATTCGGCAACGTAAAAATCATAGAAAGTCGCTTTGTATTCCAAAATTTCGAACTAGTTCTATGGACACGTCCACTTTAAAAGACGATTGTTCGATGTTCCGAAAACACAAACTTAACCATTCCGTTCCATGACTATTGAAGCGTAACGGATACCGCACATATCCTCATCTGCAACACTGACAGCACCTTGAAAACACGCAGCTTCGTTACTGATGCAACAAAACTCTTGAAAATCGACACGACGGAACCTTGAAGCCATGAATAATTTTTCCGACAACAATCGATACAATTTTGATGCCGACGAAGACAAAGGTTGGTTTCTCGTTCACTCTGGAGCAGTCACCAACACAAATCCGGGCTCAACGGTTGACGTTTACATCAACACAACGCCAATTTGCCCCAGCATGACCAATAAAGAATTCAGAATCATGGTAGCGCGGCTACTTAAATGGTCCATCATTCTTGTCGAACGACGGATTGCCGACCTGAATCGGTATGACGAGACCGTCAAGAATAGAATGACTTATTGGTTCAATCGATGCGACGAGAATACACGGTGATATCTTATCAACGGCTTCTCACGACATCTCTCCGTACTGAAGACGCTAACACCACACAACTTCGTCCGAACCGATCCGAACCTCGACCGAATGTTAGGCTGCGTCCCGAATATGAGTGACATCGATAACGAGGCCGCTCACGTTTGCGGACCTAATACAGAGCGGAAACTTATAAGTATCGCCATGAAATTCTGCACTGGCTTGCGCGACCAGAATATGTTCGGGGATTCCCGGCTGTCAACGCTCATTCACGAAGTAACACATTTCATTGACACCTTCGGCAGCGGCGACCCTCGTTACGGAATTGACCCCACAGCAGCCGCATGGGCAAGGGCCAATCCTGACCTGGCATTGAGAAATGCGGATACACTCACCGGATTCGTGATCTACGGCGAAAGCTTATTTGCAGATTAAGGAGCCTAAATCAACATGATGATTCTTATCACAACACTCATCACCGCGATTTCAGGATTATTAATTTTTCCCGCAGACGCTACTGCGGAATGCCAAGCATCACAAAATCTTCCATCACGACAACTGTTCGTTCCATTTTCACCCAACAGTCACGAGATCACCGAATCCGAGAAAATACGAATTGGACGATGGGTGTCAGAAATCAATTCCAAGCACCCGATTCAGAACTGGATCTACATAATTGGCAGCGCATCCAAAAATGAAACCACTCCTACCCAACTCGCGACAAAACGTGCTTCCGAAGTGACAAAGGCCATCATAGACGATGGTTTGATAAACGCACCATTTCAGATGAAAACGCAAATTTATCCGATCAGCAGCGCGGCCGAATCAACGTCCGCAACCCGTGAAGTCACCGTGCAGGTGAGTCCCGGCTGTCTCGACAACTGCTGTACTGACCATTGACATGAGAGTTGGCTTATTTATCGCCGCTGCGTTTGCGGTGAACTCAGCGCTTCCGGCACTCGCGTGCGACAGCCAATCGAATCTATCCAGGTAAGATTTCGATGACGATTCGAGCAACATATCAATCTCCTAACCGGTGAAGCTGCCAGGGTATTCTCAAGAATCAAACGACCCCTTGCTTCGCGCGCCGGCGCCGCACGAGCCAGTCGAGCAGCTGCCGCCCGTCACGTTCGCCGAACCAGCGCGCGTGACCGATCATGTAACCGTCGTACGCGACATCGACGATCGCCGGCGCATCGATGATGCAGCCGAAATAAGCCACTTCCGACAGCGCGAACTCCGTATGCACGATCGGCAGCATCGCAACCAGCGCCGCATACGCTTCGTCACCCAGCGGTTCGAGCGATTCATACCCGTCGAGCAGCGCGTCGATCTGTGCGTATTCGACGCGGCGCGCATCGGCCGGCGCCATCCAGTCGACGGTATTGCGCTCGATCGCGAGCGCGAGGTCCATCACCGCGCAGGTGCGATCCGACAGCCCGAAATCGAGCACGGTCCGCACCTGCGCGCCGGGCCCCGCGTCGGTCCACAACAGGTTCGACGCATGCCAGTCGCCGTGCGTCCACAGCGGCGGCAGCGCGGGCAGCAACGGCACGAGCCGCGCGTGATACGGGCCGATCGCGTCGGCCACGTCGCCGCGCCAGTCGCGCGCGCCGAGCGCGCGCACGAGCAGCGGCTGCGCATCGACCCAGCGTTCGAGCGCACCGGGCAGATCGGCGGACGACAGCACGCGAAAACTCGACAGCAGCGTGCGCACGGGCCGCGCCGGCGCATCGTAGCCGGCCGACGCGCGATGCAGTTCGGCCAGCGCGCGGCCGGCCGCGTACGCGTGCGACGGATGCGTGAACGGCTGCCACGACATCACGCCGCGATACGGGTCGACGCCGGGCGCCAGCACGTGCACCTCGTAGGTCCATTCGCCGGAGGCGAATGCGGTCGCGCCGTCGCGATCCGCGAGCACGTCAACCACCGGCATGCCGCGCTCGCGCAGATGCGCGATGAAGCGATGCTCTTCCCCGAGCCCCGCGACATCGCGCAGGCTCGCATGATGACGCTTGACGAACAGCCCGCGCCCGTCGGCCATCCGCACCAGCACGGCCGCCGCGAACTGCCGCGGGCTGTGCCACGTCAGCCGGGCCGGCTCACCCGCGCCGTCGATCCGCGCGAGCACGGCCGCCACCTCGTCGTGCGTCATCAGCGGCCAGTCGCGTTCGGCCTGCACGCCGTCGACGCCGAATTGCGGCGGCGCGACGTCGCGCGACAGGGGCCCGTCCGGCTCGAGTGGAAATGACATGAACGACGTTGCTCCTTGAGTGAATCGGCGCGCGAATCAGCGTGCGCCGCCGCCCGGCGCCAGCGCGCCGCCGGCCGCCGCGCGCAGCGCCGCGGCCGTCCGGCTCCAGTCGCGCCAGCCGACGACGGCCAGCCCGATGAACAGCGCATAGAGTCCGGCCGTCAGATACAGTTCCTTGAACACGAACATCCCGACGTACACGACGTTCACGACGATCCACAGCCCCCATGACGCGATGTAGCGCCGTGCGGTCCAGTATTGCGCGACGAGGCTGAACGCGGTCAGCGACGCATCGACGAACGGCAGCGCCGCATCGGTCCAGCGCGCCATCATGCCGCCGAGCAGCGCGCTGCCGACGACGGCCGCGATCAGGTCGGGCAACATCTGCCGCGGCCGCACGCCGGTGACGGGCGCGACGTCGCCCGCCGGCGCCGCGCCGCCGCCGGCCTCGCTCGCGCGCTGCGCGAGCCAGCGCTGCCAGCCGTACACCTGCAGCACCGCGAACGCGCCCTGCAGCAGCATGTCCGAATACAGCTTCGCGTCGAAGAAGATCCAGCCGTACAGCGCGACCGACGCCAGCCCGACCGGCCAGCACAGCATGCGCCGCTTCGCGGTCAGCCAGATCGCGAGTGCGCTGACGATCACGCCGGCGATTTCGAGTGGGGACATCGTCCGTGTTCTCCAGGTGGGCCGTCGGGGCCGCGCGTCACGCGGCCGGCTCCGGGCGGTCAGAAATCATAGGTCAACGACACGCGCGCGGTGCGCGGCGCACCCGGGAACAGGTACGCATCGCCCTGCTGCTCGCCCGCGTCGCGCCAGTAGAACTTGTTGAACAGATTGTCCACCGACACGCGCAGCACCGTGCGGTGGCCGCCGATCTTCGTCGTGTAGCGCGCGCCGAGATTGAACACGAACCACGACGGCACGCGCGCGGTGCCCTCCTCGTTCGCGTTGCGCGCCGCGCTGTACTCGACGCCGCCCAGCATGTTCAGGCCCGCGACGCCCGGCACCGCGTAGTCCGCGTACAGCGTCGCGCGCAGCGCCGGCACGTTGATGATCTGGTGCCCCTCGTACGCCGGCGAACCCGAATCGTACGCACGGGCGCGAATCGCCGCGACGCTGGCCGTCAGCCCCAGCCGCTCGGTCACGCGCCCGGCCGCGCCGAGCTCGATGCCCTGGTGCCGCTGCGTGCCGCGCTGCACGAACGTGTAGGACGTGCCCGCCGCGTCCGGATCGGCGAACTGGAACGGCTTGCTGATCGAGAACACGGCGGCCGTGAGGCTCAGCCGGTCGAGCCAGTCGTATTTCGCGCCGACCTCGACCTGGTGCGATTCGACGGGCGGCAGGAACGCATACGCGTTGGTCGCGCGCACGGGCGCCTGGTCGCCGAGCGACAGCGCCTTGCTGTACGACGCGTACAGCGACAGCACGCTCACCGGCTTGTAGACGAGCGCGACCTGCGGCAGGAACACCGAGCGGTCGGTGTGCGTCGCATCGCCGTCGAGGCTGCTCCAGCTGCGCTGCCGCAGCAGCACCTCCTTGCCGCCCGCGAGCACCTGCCAGTGTTCGCCGATGCTGATGCGATCGAGCCCGAACACGCCGTACTGCCACGCGTCGAGACGCGGGTACGACGGCCCGGGCGAATTCGGCGACGGCGAGAAAGCCACGTCCGGCCCGTAGACGTTCTCGCTGCCCACGTAGTCGTACACGGCGTCGGCCATGCGCACGACGCGGCGCTGCACGCTCAGGCCGAGCGTCAGCTCGTGACGCAGCGGCCCGGTCGCGAACTTGCCCGTCACGGTCGCGCGCAGGTCGTCGTTGCGTCGGTATTCGCCGGGGCTGCGGAAGTCGTACACGTCGTAGTCGCCGTTCGCGCCGAAGAAGAACGGCGACGTCGCGCCGGCCGCGCAGCTCGCCGCGTACGAGCAGCCGTACGCGAACGCGCTGTTGTCGTCGATCATCGTGCGGCTGCGGCCGGCGGCGACGCTCGCCTTCCAGTCGTCGCTGAACTGGTAGTCGAAGCGCGCATTCAGGTTCAGCGCGTCGGTCGTCACGGGTTTCGCCCACGGCTGCGTGCCGAGCGCCTTCGACGTCGTGTTGACCGACGGCACGACGGTGCCGCCGAGCAACTGGTAACCCGGCGCGGAACGCTGGATCCACTGCTGGAATTCGGCGTTCAGCTGCAGGCTCGCGCGCGGGCTGATGTCCCAGTCGGCGGCGATCGAGCCGAACGTGCGCCGTCCGTTCGTGCCGTCGATGTACGAGTGCATGTTCTCCTTCGCGGCATTGATCCGGAAGCCGAACTGGTTGTCAGGGCCGAAGCGGCGGCCGAGATCGACGGCCGCCGACGTCGAGCCGCGGCTGTCGACGCCGGTCGTCACGCTCGCGACGTTGGCGGAGCGCTTCGTCACGAAGTTGATCACGCCGCCCGGCGCGACGACGCCGCTGTCGATGCCGGCCAGCCCTTTCAGGATCTCGACGCGCTCCTTGTTCTCGAGCGCCACGTTCTGCTCGCCGGACACCGTCAGCCCGTCGATCCGGATCGCGCTCGCGAGATCGACCGGAAAGCCGCGGATCGCGAACCCTTCGAAATACCCGACCGGCGCGTAGTCGTTGACCACCGACGCATCGTTGCGCACGACGTCGCTCAGCCGCTTCGCCTGCTGGTCGTCGAGCTGCGCGCGCGTCACGACGCTCACCGACGCCGGCGTGTCGCGCAGCGGCGCGTCGTCGAGCCCCGCGACCGACGCCGTGCGCGCGCGCAGCGCATTGCCGCGCTCGCCGCTCACCGTGATCGCCGGCAGCGTCGCGCCGCCGGCCGCATCGGCGTCCGGCGCCGGCGCGTCGCCCTGCGCCGCCGCGGCCTGCGCCGCGAACAGCGTGATGCCGAGACCGACGCCGAGCCCGACCTTCGCGCGCCGCCGCCGTGCGGGCGACGCTGTTGTTCTTTTCACCGTCATTGTTCTGGATGGAAAACTCGCCACTCGACCCAACCGAAACCCGTCACGACGCAGCGCAGCGGGCCCGGGAACGCATCGACGCCCGCCGCCGGACGCGCGCGGACACGATATTCATCAGACGAATCAAGCGATGCGGCACACCAGCAGGCCGCTCGGTCGGAAAGACGCAGGATGGGACATCGGATCAGGAAATGCACCGGCAACCGATGTCGCCGCCGACCGGTTCGTCGGGGGCGTGTCGGGCAGCCGGCTGCATCGCGCGGTCATGTCATGCGGGGGGACGCTTCGAACGCCCCGGTGCGGGCGCGACGCGCTTGCGCGCACCGTTCGATCGAACGGCGGCGGGCCCGTCGCGCGCGACATCGCGGCGCGGCGCGCATTTTACCCCGGGCGGGGCGGATCGCCGCGGAATTGGGGGAACGGGTGTGGGGAATGACGGAACGGGGGGCAAGGCGATCAGGGCAACACGGCGGCGGCGGCGATCCGTCCGCCCTTCCCGTCGTGCGCGGCAATCCCGGCAGCCGGCGGCGCAATCGCACACCGGTCACGCGGCCGGGAGCCGGCGCGGGACGACTGCCCGCGCTTCATGGGCCGCTCAGAACCCCTGCATCGTCACGGTCGGATTGGCGACCAGGTGCACGACGCCGTAGATGACCGCGCCGACCATCACCGCGAGGATGATCGCCACGAACGGCAGCAGCGTGAAGTTCGCGTTCGCGAGATCGGTCGCATGCGCCTTGCTGTTGCGTACGCCGAAGAAACTCCACAGGACCAGCTTGATCATGCCGAGCAGTTTCATGTTTGCGCTCCTTTCATCGAATCGGTTGACGCTATCGTCGATCCGACCGGCATCCGAAAAAAGCAGCAGTTGCGCGCGCTTTTCGCGCAGCAGGGCGTCTGCGGCGGCATGTCGCAGGGCGTGTCAGCAGTCGAGCACGAGCGGCTCCGTGGTCCCTTGCGCGGGCCGCGCGACGCACAGCAGCGCGCAGCCGGGCGCGACCGGCGCATCGGGCGTCTGCTCGTAGTCGACCGCGCCGGACAGCACGCGCGTCGCGCAGGTGCCGCACGACCCGGCGCGGCATTCGGACGGCACAGCCACGCGCTGCCCTTCCGCGAATTCGAGCAGGGTGCCGTCGGCCGGCGCCCACGCGGCTTCGCGGCCCGTGCGCCGGAACACGACCGGCACGGTTGCCGCCGCCGGCGCGCCGGCCGCCCGGGTTGCGGTGCGCACGACGCTCGACGGCCCGAACGCCTCGAAACGGATGCGCTCGTCCGCCACGTTCAGCGCGCGCAGCCCGTCGTACAGGTCGCGCATGAACGCCGACGGCCCGCACAGGTAGAAGTCATAATCGTCGAACGGCAGGATCTGCTTCAAGCCGGCGATGTCGATGCGGCCGGCCCGCGCCGTCGCGCCTTCGTGAGGATGACTGTCGAACGCGTGCAGCGACAGCCGCGGATCGGCGGCCGCCATGCGCGCCAGCTCCGCCGCGAACGGCCGGTCGGCCGCGTCACGCGCGCCGTGCACGAACACCACGCGGCGCGACGGGGCGGCGTCGGCCAGCGCGCGGCGCAGCATCGCGACCATCGGCGTGATGCCGATGCCGGCCGACACGAGCACGGCCGGACGCGGGCTCGCGAGATCGAACGTGAAGCGGCCGCGCGGCATCTGCGCGTCGATCGTCATGCCCGCCCGCGCATGATCGTGCAGCCACGCCGACACGCGCCCCTCGCGCTTCACGGTGATGCGGTAGTGCGCGCCGCCCGGCGCATCAGACAGCGTGTAGCTGCGAATCGACGGCGCGCCGCCGCCCGGCAGCGCGACACGCAGCGTCAGATGCTGTCCGGCGTCGTAGGCCGGCAACGCCCCGCCGTCCGCCGACTCGAAATGGAACGAACGGATCGCGCGCGCTTCGTCGACGATCCTCGCGATGCGCAGCGGCCGCCATGCGGGCGCCGGCGCTGCCACGGCCACGGCCGCCGCCGACGCAGCGCCCGCGCCAGCGCCAGCGCCCGCCGCCATCGCCGCGAACTGCGGCGCGCGCTCGACCGCCGACCACCGGAACGGCAGCGCCGCGCGCGTGCGCCGCACTTCCGTCACATGGAACCGCACGACCCGCTGCGCGCCGTCGAACGACGCGACGAGCGGCCCGTCCCACACGATCTCGGCACGCGCGGCCACGTACAGCAGGTCGCCGCTGTCGAAATCGACGAACAGCAGCCCGGCGCGCGGATCGTGCTGCAGGTTGCCGAGCGTGTTGAACAGGCGGTTGCCGCTGAAATCCGGCGTCGTCAGCGTGCGCGCATCGTCGACGCGGACGAAGCCCGGCATCCCGCCGCGATGCGATACGTCCGCGCCGCGCGCGGCCCCCGCATCCGCCGACGTGTTCGCGCTCGCCACGAAGAACGTATCGGCCCGCGACAGCAGCGCGCGATCGGCATCGTCGAACGCGTCCGACACCTCCGGCGCGCCGGCGTCCTCCACTGCCTGCACGACGACGGTCGGCTTGCGGCCCTGGATGTACTTCGCGCAATTGCCGAAGCTCTGCTCGACCGCGATCGTCAACGCCTCGCCGTCGACCGCGCGCACGACGCCGTTGACGCGGTTGCGCCGCCGCGTATGGAATTCGATTCCGAGCCCGCCGAGCGCCGCGCCCGCCTGCCACGCGCCGGCCAGCGGATCGCCCGGCAGCGCGCGCGCCGCGATGCGCAGCGTACGGGCGTCCGGCGAGGTCACGAAACCCGGCGCGCCGGCCCGCAGCGTCGCCCACGGCTGGCCCGACGCATCGACGCCGCCGAGCACGAAGAACGGCAGTTGCGCGAAGAACGTCCGGTGCTGGTCCGGCATGAAGCGCCGGATCCCGCTTCGGCCGAGCGACGCCGCGGCCGCCGTCACGCCCGCGCGCTGCTGCACGGCCAGCTCGCCCGCGTGAAACGGCGGGGCATCGAGTTCCCAGCCCGGAACGATGGGGGTCGGAGCATTCATCGCGTTCTCCCGTGGAAGACGTGGCGTGGCGTGGCCCGGTGTGGCGTGGCGTTACGCGGCGAGCAGGCCCGCGCGCGTCGTCGGCATTGCGACGAAGCCCGGCAGCGCCTCGACGCGCGCGAGCCACGCACGCACGTGCGGATACGGTTCGAGCGACACGCCGCCTTCCGGCGCGTGCGCGATGTACGAGTACGCGGCGATGTCCGCGATCGTCGGCTGCGCACCGGCCGCGAACGGCTTGCCGGCCAGCTCGTGATCGATCACGGCGAGCACCTTCGCGGCCGTGCGCTTGGCCGCGTCCTGGTCGAGCGGCGCGCCGAACACGGTCACGAGCCGCGCGGCAGCGGGCCCCGCCGCGATCGGGCCGGCCGCGTACGACAGCCAGCGCTGCACGAGCGACGCGCCGACCGGGTCGTCGGGCAGCCAGTGCGCGTCGCCGTAGCGCTTCGCGAGGTACACGAGGATCGCGTTCGAATCGGCGATCACGGTGCCGCCATCGTCGATCACGGGCACCTGCCCGAGCGGATTGAGCGCGAGGAACGCCGGTTCGCGCTGCGCGCCGGCCGCGAGATCGACGTCGACGATCTCGGACGGCAGGCCGAGCAGCGACAGGAACAACCGGACGCGATGGGCATGCCCGGACAGCAGGAACGAATAGACGCGGATCGGTGCAACGGGCTGGCGGGCGGTGGGCATGGCGACACTCCGGAATCTCGCGCCGCCGGGTATCGGCGACGAACGGCCCCAGCGTAGCGCTCGCGGTTCGCGGCCAGAAGACGGATAATCGGTGAAACATTATCCGCTTCCATAGGACAATCGACGATGGCCGATCTGCGCGACGTGAACCTGAACCGGTTGGCGATCTTCGTCGCGGTGGTCGACGCCGGCTCGCTGACGGCCGCGGCCGAGCGGCTCGGCCTCGCGAAGACGGTCGTCAGCACGCACATGCAGCGCCTCGAATCCGAGGTCGGCGCGAACCTGCTGGTGCGCACGACGCGGCGGCTGAGCGTGACCGATGCCGGGCGCGCGTTCTACGACGCGTGCCGCGACATCGTGCGCGCCGCCGAAAGCGCGCTCGATGCGGTGTCCTCCGACGCGGGGCCGCTGCGCGGCACGTTGCGCGTGAGCGTGCCGATCGATTACGGCGCGCTGGTCGTCGCGCCTGCCGTCGTCGCGTTGCGCGACCGGCACCCGGGGCTCGACGTCGAACTCGTCGCGAACGACCGCGTCGTCGATCTCGTCGCGGACAACCTCGACGTCGCGATCCGCATCGGCCGCCTCGCCGATTCGAACTATCGCGCGGCGCAGCTCGGCACGTACCGGAAATGGCTGGTCGCGAGCCCCGCGTTCGTCGCGCGGTACGGGCTGCCGCAAGCGCCGGATGCGCTCGCCGCACTGCCGTTCGTGATGCTGTCGTCGCTGCCGCGCCCGCATACGGTCGAACTCGAGGGCGCGAACGGCGACACGGCCTCGGTGCGGTGCGTCGCGCCCGTCGTGTCGAACACCGCGACCGCGTGCCGCGCGATCGTGCTCGCGGGCGGCGGCTTCGGGCTGCTGACGGATTTCTCGACCGCCGACGACGTCGCGGCCGGCCGCCTCGTGCGGCTGCTGCCGGCGTGGCACACGGCGCCGGCCGGCATCCATGCGGTCTATCCGTCGACGCGGCTGCCGTCACGGAAGGTGCGGGCGTTCATCGAGGCAATGAAGGGGACGATCGGGGACGAAGCACCGGCATTCGCCGGGAAGCGGACGCGGTAGCGGTAGCGACCTCATGGCGCATCACGCCCGCCGCTCGGGTGTCGCATCGATCGGCATCCGCAAACGCGGGTTCGACGCGGGGCTCACACACCGCTGTTCGGCGTCACGCACCGAACGCCGGCCACCTCAAAAGTGCCTGCGCTTGTTTCAGGCGCGTGATCCGACCCGCCAACCGCGACGCGCCTGCTCGTCAGGCGCTGCCGCGCCGACGGCGTGCCGCGGCGGTGCACGGCCGATGGCGAACCGTCGCGCCATACGCTCACCCTTCGTCGCGCTCCCGCAACGTCCCCAGCAGCACGCGCCTGCAACTCGCGATCATCTGCGCTTCCGGATCCCGATAGCCGGTGAGCAGCCACGCCGCGCCGACGTTCGTCATCGCGCCGACGAGCGCGAGCCCGACCAGCCGCTGCTCGGTGCGCTCCGCGGGGGTCGCCGCTTCGCGCGGCGCGCCGATCGCCATGATCAGCTTGCCGAAGTCGATCAGCATGCGTTGGTACGTCATGTCGGTATCCGCGCTCACGCCCATCACCTCGAGCAGCAGCACGCGCGCCGAGCACGGGTCGCGCAGGAACGCGAAGAACGCGCCGAGCCCCGTGTCGACGCTCTCGCGCAGATCGCCGCCGCGCGCGGCCACCGCCTGCGCGACCGCTTCATGCAGTTGCTGCGCGTGATGCAGGTAGGTGCAGCGCAGCAGATCCTCGGTGCTGTCGAACGCCGCATAGAAATAGCGGTCGTTCAGCTTCGCTTCCTGGCAGATCGACCGCACGGTCGCCTTGCGGAAGCCGACCGTGCCGAACACCCGCGTCGCCGCGCGGATCAGCGCGTCGCGCCGCTCGGCGGCGCGTACCTCGGGCGCCACGCCGCCATACGACCGGCCCCTTTTTTCCGTTTCGAGTGCTTTCTCCATTCCGCTATTTGACATCAGGACACCCGAAAACTAAAGTGGTGACGACCAACACCACAATAGCCGCGCGATCGGCGCAGCGCAAGCGGAACGGGAGGAGCGACGGATGAAGGGTTTTTCCGGCAAGGTCGCCGCGATCACGGGCGCCGGTTCGGGCATGGGCCGCAGCCTGGCGGTCGAGCTGGCGCGGCGCGGCTGCGCGGTCGCGCTCGCGGACGTCGACGAAACCGGGCTGGCCGCCACGGCGGCCGCCTGCGCGCGGCACGGCGTGCGCGCGAGCACGCGGCGGCTCGACGTGGCCGATCGCGATGCGGTGTTCGCCTGGGCCGATTTCGTCCGCGCCGAACACGGCAAGGTCAACCTGATCTTCAACAACGCGGGCGTGTCGCTGGCCGCCAGCGCCGAAACCGCGCGCATCGCCGATCTCGAATGGATCGTCGGCATCAATTTCTGGGGCGTCGTGCACGGCACGCAGGCGTTCCTGCCGCACCTGCGCGCGTCGGGCGACGGCCATGTCGTCAACACGTCGAGCCTGTTCGGGCTCGTCGCGATGCCGACGCAAAGCGCGTATAACGCGACCAAGTTCGCGGTGCGCGGCTTCACCGAGGCGCTGCGGATGGAACTCGAACTCGACGGCGCGCCGGTGAGCGCGACCTGCGTGCATCCGGGCGGCGTCGCGACGAACATCGTCGACGCGGGCCGCGTCGACACCAGCATCCACGCGCTGACGGGCCAGGACGAAGCGACCCATCGGCGCCAGGCGAACCGCCTGATCAACGCGACGACGGCCGACGAGGCCGCGCGGCAGATCCTCGCGGGCGTCGAGCGCAATGCGCGCCGCGTGCTCGTCGGCGCCGACGCGCGCCGGCTCGACCGGATCGCGCGCGTGCTCGGCGCCGGTTACCAGTGGCTGATGCTGCGCCACGTCCGCCGCGCCCGCGCACGCAACCTGCGCCCGAAGGAAGTCCCCATGGGGGAGCACGCGCACGCCCCGGCCTCCCGCCCGACCACGCCGACCAAGGACCCCGCATGACCACGACGACCGACCGGCGCGACGCGCCGCCCGCCTCCGCCGCCCGCGCCGAGCGCCGCGACGGCAACGACCTCGACGTACTGATCGTCGGCGCCGGCCTGTCCGGCATCGGCGCCGCGTATCACCTGAAGCAGCGCTGCCCGCATGCGAGCTTCGCGATCGTCGAGGCGCGCGACGCGATCGGCGGCACCTGGGACCTGTTCCGCTATCCGGGCGTCCGTTCGGACTCCGACATGTTCACGCTCGGCTACAGCTTCCGCCCGTGGCACAGCGACAAGGCGATCTCGGACGGCCAGGCGATCCTCGACTACATCCGCGACACGGCCCGCACCTACGGGATCGACAGGACGATCCGTTACGGCCAGAAAGTCGTCGCGGCCGACTGGGACTCGAACCGCGCGCGCTGGACGGTCACCATCGAGCGCACCCGGGACGGCGCGAGCGACACGCTCGTCTACACCTGCCGCTTCCTGTTCATGTGCAGCGGCTACTACGACTACGACGCCGGCTACCTGCCCGACTGGGCCGGCATGGACACGTTCGAGGGCAAGCTCGTGCACCCGCAGCACTGGCCGAAGGACCTGTCGTACGCGAACCGGCGCGTCGTCGTGATCGGCAGCGGCGCGACGGCCGTCACGCTCGTGCCGTCGATGGCGGCCGACGCGCAGCACGTCACGATGCTGCAGCGCTCGCCGACCTACATCGTGTCGCTGCCCGCGCGCGACAAGATCGCGAACGCGCTGCGCCGCGTGCTGCCGTCGCGGCTCGCGCACCGGATCGTGCGCGTGAAGAACGTCCTGCTGACGATCTATCTGTACAACGTCTCGCGCCGCAAGCCCGACCAGACGAAGAAATTCATCATCCGTGCGGCGAGCAAGCAGCTCGGCCCCGGCTTCGACGTCGCGAAGCACCTGACGCCGCGCTACATGCCGTGGGACCAGCGCGTGTGCCTCGTGCCGAACGGCGACCTGTTCAAGTCGATCCGCGCGGGCCGCGCATCGATCGTCACCGACGAGATCGAGCGCTTCACGCCGACCGGCCTGAAGCTGAAGAGCGGCCAGCAGCTCGACGCGGACGTGATCGTCACCGCGACCGGGCTGAAGGTGAAGATGCTCGGCGGCGCGCGCGTAACGGTCGACGGCCGCGCGGTCGACCTGCCGGAGACCGTGTCGTACAAGGGGATGATGTACAGCGACGTGCCGAACCTCGCGTCGTCGTTCGGCTACACGAATGCGTCGTGGACGCTGAAAGCCGAGCTGATCGCGCGCTACGTGTGCCGGCTGCTCAACCACATGCGCGCGAACGGCTACGACACGTGCGTGCCGCGGCTCGGCGCCGGCGATCTCGGCGACGTGCCGGCCGTCAACCTGAGCTCCGGCTACATTCAGCGTGCGGCCGGCATCCTGCCGAAGCAGGGCCACCACAAGCCGTGGAAATTCCACCAGAACTACGTGCTCGATCTCGCATCGCTGAAGTTCAGCGGCCTCGCCGATTCGGCGATGCAGTTCGAACGCCGCGCGAAAACCGGCCCGGCGGCGACGCCGGTAGCCGAACCCGCACTCGAAACCCGCTGAGGCCGACATGACCCATACGCTCCACCTGATCCAGACCGTGCTGCTCGGCGTCGTCGCGGCACTCGCCGCGCTCGCGCTGTTTTCCGCGTACGTTGCCAGCCGCGTGACGCGAGCGTTTCCGCCCGAAGGCCGCTTCGTCGACATCGGCGGCGACCGCATCCACTACGTCGAATACGGCGACGGGCCGCCGATCGTGTTCGTCCACGGGCTGGCGGGGCAACTGCGCAACTTCGCGTACCTGCCGCTCACGCGGCTCGCGCAGCATCATCGCGTGATCCTGATCGACCGGCCCGGCGCCGGCCGCTCGCTGCGCGGCGCGGGTTCGCAGGCGAACGTGTTCGCGCAGGCCCGCACGGTCGCCGCGTTCATCGACGCGCTGCGGCTCGACCGGCCCGTGCTCGTCGGCCACTCGCTCGGCGGCGCGATCGCGCTCGCGGTCGGCCTCAACCATCCGGAACGCGTGAGCCGGCTCGCGCTGATCGCGCCGCTGTCGCACGAGCAGCCCGAGCCGCCGGCGCCGTTCAAGCCGCTGATGCTGCCGTCGCCGCTCGTGCGCCGCTTCGTGTCGTGGACCTTCGCGATTCCGCTGACGATCCTGACCGGCCGCAAGGCCGTGCGCCAGGTGTTCGCGCCGGAAGCCGTGCCGCACGATTTCCCCACCAAGGGCGGCGGGCTGCTCGGCATGAGGCCGCACGTGTTCTACGCGACCGCGACCGATCTGCTGTCGGCGCCCGCCGACCTGCCCGCGATGGAACGCCGCTACGCGGATCTCTCGCTGCCGGTCGACGTGCTGTACGGCCGCGCCGATCCGATCCTGAACTACCGCCAGCACGGCGAGGCGCTGGCACAGAAATCGGCGCGCGTGCGGCTGAAGGTCGTCGAGGGCGGGCACATGCTGCCGGTCACGATTCCCGATGCGACCGCCGACTGGCTGCTCGAGGTCGCCGGCGCATCGGTCGACGCGACCGCGCAGACGGCGCGCGTCGAGCACTAGACGGAAGATCCTGACGAAGCGGCGGCCGGTGCCGTGCCGTGCCGCGCCGCGCCGCCGATGCTGCGGCGCAATCAGGCTGCGTCGTCGTCGGGCACCGGCAGCCCGAGATCCGCGATCACCTCGCGCGCGCTGCGGAACGCCTCGATCGCAGCCGGCGCGCCCGCGTACAGCGCGCTGTGCAGCAGCACCTCGCGGATCTCGACGAGGCTTGCGCCGTTGTTGAGCGCGCCGCGAACGTGCCCCTTCAATTCCGTGCCGCGGCCAAGCGCCGCCAGCATCGCGCACGTGCACAGGCTGCGCGTCTTCAGATCGATCCCGCCCCGCTGCCACGTGCTGCCCCACGCGTGTTCGTTCAGCCAGTCCTGCAGCGGACGCGAAAAGCCGTCGAGGTCGCGCATCGCGCGCTCGACGAACGCCTCGCCCATCACGTCGATCCGGCGCGCCTTGCCGGACTCCCTGTCCTGTTCGCTCATGTCGGTGCCCTGTATGGATGCGTGGCCGCTCCAGCGGCATCGGCAGCCGGAAGCGTTCTCGCCATGGTCGCGGCGCCGGCCCGTTTCGTCAAAGACACGGCTGCCGGTTCGCAGCCGCCAGCGCCGTCGAACGCTACGTAACATCGCGCGGCGCGTTACGGCGGCTTGCGGGAACATCGCATCCGCCGCGCCGGCGCACCGCCGGTGCCCGGTCGCGGGAAACCGCCGTCCCACCGTTTAAATCGCGCTGATCTTCCCGATTTCCGCAACAAAACGCGACACCGTTTCCGGAAAATGTCGTGGCGCGGAATTTGCAGTGGAGGCTTGGACACACTTCCAATGTCGAGGCCAACATGCACAATCTCTTCAAGAAGACGACGGTAACGATGGCCGTCTCGTCGCTGCTCGCGCTATATGGCTGCGGCTCGGTCGATGGACCCACGACCCCGCCGACGATCAAGCCGAGCTCGTCGGGGACGGGCGGCAGTTCGGGAACCTCCGGTACATCGGGCGGCGGTTCGTCGGGGACGTCGGGGGGCGGTAGTTCGGGGACGTCGGG